>JBASLQ010000191.1:0-2337 GCA_049656425.1 Sedimentibacter sp. | reverse complement strand
AACGCTACTTCTGCACCCGTTGCTAAATCTACAGTACCTCTTGTATTTGTTCCGGCTTCTAATCCTACGGTACCTATTGAATTGGTTCCTGCTTCTAATCCTACAGTTGTTCCTGTTGCTAAGCCTACTTCTGTTCCTGTTGTTAATCCTACATTACCGGCTACAGTAAGATTACCGGAAGTATCTACTTCCAATGGTGTTACAGCTGAACCTTTTAAAACATATATTTGTCCCTTTAATTGGGATGGCGAATCTTGAAATACTGGCATTCCTGGCATATTAAATCACTCCATTTTATATTAGGGCTTATCCCCTTTATATTATATGTGCTTATCCCAAAAGTGATAATAATTTTTTAAAGTTTTCCTTGAAACCACACTTTAATTAAATTATAACAATTTGAAGACAAATTTTTATATGAAAGTCTTACATATTGACTATTTCTCATAGGTTGCAAATAAATTACTTCGCTCGCATTAATCGTAAAAAGTTCTGAATCTTGATACACTATTTTTTTATCAGGACTTATTTCAACAATTATTCCAACATCACTGTTGCCAAAATTTTTAACAAAGTAATAATATTTATTTAAAGACATGACATCTATCCAATCTGTATGCCGTAAACTTAGAGTTGAAGCGTATTCATTAACAATATTAACTACTTTATTGTCAGGATTTGGTTTTGCATCGCCAACAAAAACCTCTAATACTGGCATTGTATTAATATCCACAGCTTCAAATTCCTTTATATTACAGTGACCTATACATTTTTTTGCATAAGCGCATAATTTGAAATTATGCTTACCGCAGCTCTTTAATAACTCTGTAACATCCCATTCATAAAAGCCTTCACTTTGTATATCTGCGCTCACATTATTATTATTGATGTATACAGTAATACTATCATTAGAACCACAAATTTTTTTACAGTACATTTTAAGAACAGCTTTTACAAATATTTCAGTATGTTTTATTAAGACAGGTGGAAAATATAAATCTGATAAATAATAAGCATCATCCTTCCATTTACCAACCAAAATGCTATTTCCATTTATGTTATCGCAATTTCTTACATAGCTATTAACTTCAATAGGATTAATTTGTAGAATACGCATGTTTTCACATCCCTAATTAATTTAAATACTACATAATATCCATTATTATTTAATTTGTTACAAAAAAGCGAGAACGAACATAAAATAACTCGTCCTCGCTATTAAATGCAATAAAATCGATAATTCTTAATCTTTGGTCAGTTTTTAATTAATTCGTTTTTTCGTAATCATTATTTATTGGAAACTTCATATAAGATTCTGGTACTTCTCCAACAATGACTATTTCAGCAATTAATACATTGTTATTTACTGTTATGCTGCTTGTTGTAACTGGGCTTATTATTCTCATGTCTACTGTAACTGTAATATAAATTTTATACCTAGTTTGGTTTATTCCAGATTCATCAAATTCTGTCACAAAATCAACAAGAACACTTCCTTGATGCAATATTGTAAATTTTAATATTGGACCTTTGTTTGAAAGCAACTGACTATCAAGTGCCGAGCCGAGAGGAATTGAAAATTTTTGATTCGAAAGTGATACAATTTTCTCCTGTACACTATTGGCGATATTGGAAGATACTGTATTCATAGCTAAGGCGTCTGTTCTAATCATATTAATTTTGCCATCATTGTCAAATATTGGCATTAGAATTTGTTCTTTTAAAATATCATTTTTCAATTCTTCCCTCACAGTATCGTTTATTATTTCAGTTGCAATGACTTTAGCTTTTACTTCACAAATTGAAATCAAGGTGGGTTTTATACTGACTTCTACATAGTAGTATGTAATTAAAGCAAAAAACATTATAACAAGTAATATAAACTTAATGAATGTTCCTTTCCGACTTTTCAACTATTGATTTCACTCCCTTTCTATTATATAATATGTAAGAACTTTAAAACTTTGACAATATTACATTGATTTGTGGTATACTAGTAATGCAGTTCTAACGGAGGTTTATATGTCAAAAGAAAATAAAAAAAACTTGGAAATAGTTGAAAACAAAAATGAAGATACAAACAATACTAAGGAAAGAAAGAAAAGACGAGCAAAAAAGAAAATAAAAGTAGTACTGAGAGTATCACTGCTCCTTATTCTGGTTGCCATGATTGTTGTAGGCGGAGCAGTTGCGGGTATGGTTATTGGAATTGTAAAAAGTGCCCCTGAAATTGATCCTACAAATGTACTTACAACGCTTACTGAAAGTTCTGTGTTAGTTGATGAAAGTGGAACTGTTATTGAACAAATACATGATCCAAATGAAAATAGGGAAATT
>JBASLQ010000190.1:0-4224 GCA_049656425.1 Sedimentibacter sp. | reverse complement strand
GAGTTACCGGTAGCGGCAAAACTGAAGTATATATGAATGTTATTGAGCAACACAGAAAATTGAATAAGCAATCTATAATGCTTGTACCGGAAATTTCACTTACTGTTCAAACAATAGACAGGTTCATGAAAAGATTTGGAAACAGAATTGCGATATTTCACAGCAGACTGAGCAAAAAAGAAAAGTTCATTCAGTGGAACAAGGTATACAACAGGGAAGTTGATGTAATAATAGGTGCAAGATCTGCTATTTTTGCTCCTGTTCAGGACTTAGGAGTAATAATAATTGATGAAGAACATGAAGACAGTTATAATTCTTCAACATCTCCTAAATATGATACTATTGAAGTTGCCATTAAAATGGCATATATTTTAAATGGGAAAGTTATATTAGGATCAGCAACTCCTTCCGTAAATACTTACTATATGGCTATGAAGGATCAAATTGAAATTCTTGAATTGAAAAAGCGTGTAAATAATGTACCCATGCCTTATACTAAAATTATCAACATGAGCAATGAACTTGATAAAGGCAACAATACCATAATAAGTGAAGAATTATATGAAAGCATTAAAACTTCTCTTGGCAAAAAAGAACAAATTATTTTGTTTTTAAACAAGAGAGGCTATTCAGGATTTGTTTCCTGCAAGAAGTGCGGATATGTGGCAAGATGTGAGCGCTGTGATGTTTCTATGACTTATCACATAAAAGGAAATATGCTTAAATGCCATTATTGTGGAAGAACCAGAAAAATGCTTACAGTATGCCCTCAGTGCGGAAGTGATAAAATTGAACAATTCAGTATAGGAACCCAGCAGGTTGAAGAGCTGGTTAAACATTTGTTTCCAAAAGCTTCTATTGAAAGAATGGACTTTGACTCAATGATTAATAAAGAAAGTTATGAGAATATATATAATGATTTAAAAAATGGAAAGATTGACATCTTAGTAGGAACACAAATGCTTGCAAAAGGTTTTGACTTTCCTAATGTTACCACTGTTGGAGTGCTGTCAGCAGATGCATTATTGAATTTGCCGTTTTACAATTCAAGCGAAAAAACATTCCAGCTTATAACTCAGGTAAGTGGAAGAGCCGGAAGAGGAGATAAAAAAGGAAAAGTATATATTCAAACGTATGAGCCGGAAAACTTTATTGTCAATGCAGCTAAAAACAATGACTATGTATCATTTTTGCATGAAGAGCTTAGATTAAGAAAAGAATTTGCATTTCCGCCATTTATTAATATAATAAATATATGCCTCTTATCCAGAAATGAAGAATTAGTTGTAAAAACAGCCAATGAAAAGTACAATGAACTTAAGTTATTGGTTCATGATTTGGTTACGGAGAGAAGTTTATTATTATATAGGCCTATACCACACAGCATTTATAAAATAAATGATGAGTATAGAATCAACTTATTTATAAAGGTTTCAAACCACAGTATTTCAGAACTGAAAAAATATATTCGTTCTGTGTACTTGGATAAAGATATAGAAAATATTAAAATAAGTATCAATATTAATACGAATACTGTATAGGAGGAAATATGGCTTTAAGAAATTTAAGATTTAACGGGGACGAACTACTTAGAAAGAAAAGCAAAGAGGTAACAGATATTGACAATAAAATTAAAACATTGCTTGATGATATGATGGACACTATGTATGAAAATGATGGAGTTGGACTTGCGGCACCTCAGGTTGGAATATTAAAACGTGTTGTAACAATAGATGTTGATGACGAAAATGTATACAGAATGATAAATCCTAAAATCATCAGTTCATCAGGAGAACAAATAGATCAGGAAGGATGCTTAAGCGTTCCTGAATTTAAGGGTGATGTGAACAGACCAATGAATGTAACTGCTGTTTATACAGATGAAAACGGCAAAGAAATAACATTAGAAGCAGAAGGTTTGTTGGCAAGATGCATTTGTCATGAAATTGATCATTTAGATGGTATTTTATTTATTGACAGAGCAGAAAAAATTGAAAAAAAACAGGTGGAAATATGAATATAATATTTATGGGTACACCAGAATTTGCAGTACCGACTTTGCAAAAAATATATGACTGCAAACATGTAATAAAACTTGTTGTAACACAGCCGGATAAACCATACGGAAGAGGTAAAAAACTAAAAAAATCTGCTGTAAAAGAAAAAGCAGAGCAACTTGGACTTGAAGTATTTCAGCCGGATAAAATAAAAAAACAAGAAAATATTGAAGTTTTAAAATCAAATAATCCTGATTTAATTGTTGTTGTTGCTTATGGACAAATTTTAAATAAAGAAATACTTGAAATGCCTAAATATGGATGTGTAAATGTTCATGCATCACTTTTGCCAAAATTAAGAGGTGCAGCACCTTTAAACTGGGCAATTATTAATGGCGATGAAAAAACAGGCGTTACAACCATGATGATGGACATTGGACTTGATACAGGCGACATGCTGTTAAAATCTGAAATTGACATTGATGACAATATGAATGTGGGTCAGCTTCATGACGAATTAATGGTTAAAGGAGCACAGCTTTTAATTGAAACGCTTGAAAAAATGGAAGATAACATCGTAGTTCGTGTAAAACAGGATGAGTCTCTTTCAAGCTACGCACCAATGCTTAACAAAGAAACTCAAAGAATAAATTGGCAGGACAGTGCAGACAATATTCATAATTTAATCAGGGGACTTTCACCATGGCCAACTGCATATTTTAATTTTGGAGATAAAACTGTGAAAGTTTATAATTCTTGCTTTCTTAATGAAGAAATACAATATGAACCAGGATTTATTATAAAAGCAAACAATGAAGGTATTTTTGTTGCAGCAGGCAATGGAATTGTTATAATAAAAGAAATTCAAATGCCGGGTAAAAGCAAAATGACCGTTGAAGCCTATTTAAGAGGTAATAATTTTCCGGAAAAAATTACTTTAAAATAAAATACGGCTATTGATACAACAAAAAATAAAGAGGTAACTATGGATACTGGCTACAGAGCTTCAGTTATAGAAACACTAAAAAAAGTATTTAAAGATAAATCCTATTCAAACATTGTAATAAATAATGACATAAAAAATGTTGATGTGAGACATCAGGCACTTTTTAGAAAATCTGTGCTGGGTGTTATTGAACATTTAATTTTTATTGACTGGATTATCAATGAAATGTCTAAAACAAAGACAAAAAAAATGGAGCTTGATGTATTGACAATTCTAAGGCTTGCAGTTTATCAAATATTCTTTTTAGACAATTCTTATGAGAATATAGTTGTAAACGAAAGCGTGCAGTACATAAAAGATAAAGGAAATTTAAGAACATCCAAATTTATTAATGCTGTTTTACGAAATATTATAAGGAATAAGACAGAACTATTATCAAGCATGAACTCTCTTCCTAAGGATGAATATTTAAGTGTAAAATATTCTTATCCAAAGGAATTCGTAAAAAAGTGGAAAGAACAATTTGGAAAAGATAAAATTGAAGATGTATTAATTGCAAACAATGCAGAAGCTCCATTAGAAGCAAGAGTAAATACTTTGAAAATATCAAGGGATAATCTTATTAAACTTTTTAATGAAAAAGGAATTATTGCAAACAAATGCAAATATTCAACTAAAGGCTTTATAATAAGCAATCCTTTTGAAATAGATAAAACAGAAGAGTACAAAAATGGGCTGTTTTCAATACAAAGTGAAAGTTCAATGCTTGCAGGGCAAATTTTAAACCCAGGAGAAAACAGCCTTGTTATAGATTTATGTGCAGCACCTGGAGGCAAGTCATTAAATGCAGCAGAAATTATGAATAACACTGGAAAAATAATCAGCAGAGATATTTATCCTGGAAAATTATCACTCATTGAAAAGGAAAAGAAAAGGCTGGGAATAAAAAACTTAACTGTTGAACTTTATGATGCTGCTAAATTAGATGAATCATTAATTGGAAAAGCAGATTACTGCATAGTTGATGTTCCGTGCACAGGGCTTGGAATTATAAGACGAAAACCTGAAATTAAATATAACAAAACGGATGAAGACAGAGGAATAGTTGAAATACAATACAAAATACTTGAAAATGCTTCTAAATACTTAAAAAATAATGGTGAACTTGTATATTCCACTTGCACTACAAATAAGGAAGAAAATATTGATATTGTAATGAAGTTTATTAAGAACAATAAAGATTTTGCATTATCAGATATTTCAGACAATGCTGATGATATT
>JBASLQ010000189.1:0-3035 GCA_049656425.1 Sedimentibacter sp. | reverse complement strand
GGGTTAGGGCATACACAAGGGAACTTAAGTTCCCTTGCTATTTCATTGAATTCTGATTAATGAAATTTTTTATTTGCATCTTTTGCTCAAATCCGCTTACTTTCATTGCTTCAGAATTTTCATTGTCAAAATTTTTAAAGTAAATGCACATATCTCCATCTTTAGTATCATCGTACCTAATGCATCTGAATCCGCTGTCGTACATTTTTTTTATTTTCTCAAATTCGTTCATATTATACTCCCCTTTTAATTATATATACATATTATTCCCATAATGTTAAATAATATGACAAAATTGAGTAAAAAAAAATAAGTCTGTGAATTACACTGTAATTCATAGACTTAAGCTGTCCATAGTTCTCTGCAGCCTTCAGCTTGTTCATCTAAAGCTTTTAATACTTCATCATCAAATAACGAATCAATTGACGGTATTATAATGTTTGCAGTATCTTTCAAATTTATTTTACTGCTTACACCTGACAATACTCCAACTCCAATAGAACCGGAATTCTTGGCAAAAATCATATCATTGTATGAATCTCCAACAATTGCAACCTCATGAGGTTTTAATCCGTACATGTCACAAAATCTCATGCACATGTCCTTATTTGGTTTTGGCTTGCTAATTCCATCATAAGAACCTAAGAAATCATAACAGTCTTGCTGTTGAAGTTTATTAACCATATGCATTGCTGACTGATACGTATCTGCTGTAGCAATTCCAATTTTTATTCCATTGCTTTTTAAATGTTCAAACAATGATTTTAAATCAGTCATTTCTTTAAATTCAACATCATCTCTCAGAACTTCATTTCTTAACAATTCCGCTACATGAACCTTAAACTTGTTAAAATCAATAACTTTGTACTTGCTTAAAATAAAGTACAGTTCTGCTGCAACATCTTCATGGGATTTATATGCCAACGCACCAAAGGGTTCAACTCCGTTTTCAGTTATTCCAATTGAATGCTGAAGATCTCTGATGAGTTCCTCATCATTTAGTCCATATTCATTTGTAATGGTTCTAATTGCATTAATACCTGCATTTCTCCACAATGAAAAATCAATTAATGTGCCGTCTTTATCAAATAATATACCTTTTATCACTATATCACCTCCTTTAATACTTACTTTACTAGACAACTGTAATAAATCAATGCTGTTATTGTAAAGCATTTGTAAATTCTTTTTATTATAACATTTATATCTTTAATAATCCTTAAGCAGTAAAGCGTGTCTTATTATATTCCAATTTCTTGTAAATGTGAATCAGTTTTAAATATAATGTTATTTCCAGTTGCTAGTATATTTGTTTATAATTTGCAAATAATAAATTAACTAATAACTATTAACTATAGAAAGGTTGTGTTTATTTGAGAGTTCCAAATCATATAGGTATTATACCTGATGGCAACAGGCGCTGGGCACAAGACAGGGGCTTTGAAAAACAAGACGGGTATGAATATGGACTTTCTCCAGGACTTCATGCATTAAAACTTGCACAGGAATATGGAATAAATGAAATTACATATTATGGTTTTACAACAGACAACTGTAAAAGACCAAGAAATCAAATTGATGCATTTATAAAAGCATGCGTTGATGCTATAAATATAATAGCAGAAGAAAATGTATCTCTCCTTGTAATAGGCAATACAAGTTCATCAATGTTTCCTGAAGAATTATTAAAATATACTCAAAGAACAAATATAGGAACTGGAGGTACAAGAGTAAATTTTTTAGTCAATTATGGGTGGGACTGGGATATTTCAAGCCTTAATTATAATACAAACAGAAAAAGCATTATGGAGGGACTTCATTCTAAAGACATTTCAAGAATTGACCTCATATTAAGATGGGGAGGCAGAAAAAGGCTGTCAGGATTTCTTCCTGTACAATCTGTTTATTCAGATATTTATACCATTGATGACATGTGGCCTGATTTTAACCCGGAGCAATTTCACACAGCAATGAAATGGTACGACATGCAGGATGTCACATTAGGAGGATAAATAAAGACGAAAGACGCGGGGACGAAATAAAACGTCACCGTGTCCGGTTTTTATTTTGGTAAATTTATTAGCACATCTTCTGATTTTCTATACAATACAAATTTATTTCCTATACTTTGCACATATTCAGCTCTAACAGAAACTGCTATTGCATTAGCAGTTTCTTTAGCTTCAAGAGTGCTGTTGTTTAATATTTTAATTTTAATAAGTTCTCTGGCTTCTAAAGCATCGTCTATTTGCTTTATAACATTTTCTGTTACTCCGCCTTTTCCAATTTGCATAATTGTATCCATACTGTTTGCCAAAGACTTTAAATAACCTCTTTGTTTTCCTGTAAGCATTTGTCCTCCCATACTTTCAGCACAGCTTAATCCACAAAATCAAATTCAATCCCGCATACACTTATGAGATCTCCTTCTTGTGCACCAAGCCCTCTTAATTTTTCTATAACTCCCTTGTCATTAAGCACTTTTTGAAAATTACTGAAAGATTCAAAATCATCAAAATTAGTTGAGCCAACAAGTCTTTCCAGGAATTCTCCCTCTGCCAGAAAATAATCTTCTTCCTTTGTAACTACAATAGTATCTCTTTCTTTTCTTTCAAGGAAGTTCTCAACAACGGCCTCATCAACAAATTCAATTTTCTCTTCAATTTGAAGCAGTCTTTCATATGCTCTTTTTTTCAATTGATCCAAACCTTGGCCTGTTGCAGCTGAAACTTCAATTATTTCATAATTTTCTGAAAATTCTTTTTTAATTCTCTCTAAATTTTCTTGAGCTTCAGGTAAATCCAATTTGTTTAGAACTATAATTTGTTCTTTACCAGTTAATTTATCACTGTATTGTTTAAGTTCTTCATTGATTTTATAAAAATCATCAACAGGATCTCTGTCTTCTTGTCCGGAAGCATCAATTACATGTAATAGAAGCTTCGTTCTTTCAACATGTCTTAAGAACTCAATTCCCAAGCCTGCCCCCTCGCTTGCTCCTTCAATAAGTCCTGGTATGTCTGCCATAACATAAC
>JBASLQ010000188.1:0-1971 GCA_049656425.1 Sedimentibacter sp. | reverse complement strand
GCAATACACTTTACCCTATCTACCTAATTGTTAAGTTAAAAATGTAATTATCAGCCAATATTTGTTCCACAGCATTTGTTGCTAAATACAAGACATTAGTTCCATTGAGTTTTCTTCCCTTCTAATCTACTATATGCTATTATCTTAATACATATAAGTCAATTGAACATTTTTACAGTTAAGGGGAATATTTCAGTTGCTTTAAGTTTTTCCAGTGGTATATTCTCCTGCCCCCTCTCTAATAATCCGATGGTTTTTATACATTCGTCGATTAAATCTGTATCCATTGTCAAATCATCTGCAGCAGAAGCTTCTTCAATCATTTTGTACATTTTTTCAAGTGCCTGGGCATCACTCTCCTCCTCGGAAAGAATTTTACTTATAATATCTTTATTGCTTTTTGTATTGAATTTTCCAGAATCATTCATTTCAGTCTTCAAAGTTTTCTCCTTTCTTTTTTCCCTACTATATACATTGCAAAATTTACTGATAATCACATGAATTTTTCAAGAATTTTTTGAACCATCCAAGATGTCTTTTACAATCATCCTGATTTTCTTTTTAAGTCTGTACGCTCTTGTAGTTAGTGCAGTCTTTGAAATATTGTATTTTTCAGACAGCCTTATCACAGGTATCTTGTTTTCGTAATAATCAATATACAATTCATATTCATCTGCATCTAGGTTCTCCAGCACCTTTGAACACAGTTTTTCTATATCACCATGGTAATCAAACAATTCGTCAAATGCCGTCAAAAAATTATCCATTTTATAATTTTCCAAAAGATATATAAAAACAATATTAAAATACTCTTATTGATAGTTACTTTTTATATGGAATTTGTTGTGTCTCTCAAGTACTATAAATGTAAGATTAAATTCATATCCCTCGACTGAATTTACGATAAATGTCATTAACAATATAAAAAACAAAATCCGTGGGCAGACTCTAAAATAAAATGTTCCTCCCCGCATTTTGCTTGATCTGCATACGTGCATGGGAAAGACCAGCATTTAATTCATTCTTGCCGGTATTTGTGACTGGCAGCAAATCGGATAATTGAAAGCCTAATATATCTTTCCATATTATGATCGTTCTGTTTATGGGATTCAGATTTAAAATAGCCCTTTGAATTTCACTTGTTTTATCCTTCGGCCAATTAAATATATGAATATTGTTGCTCATGCCTGAACCGCCGGCTGACTTTATGACAGCATGCACAGCCAGTTCACATGCGGCTTTTTTATCGCCGGTCAGCCTGAAAGCAACCGTATATACTTTTTTTAAATAAACATCTGTATCCATACAAACCACCTAATAATTATATTTTTTCATAAATGTATTTAAGCTCTGTAAGCGTCGACCAAAATTATATACTGCTATACAGCAAATAAAAAACGGACAGTATAAATGATTTATAAATTCTGCTTCAAAAGCCACCTATTATATAAACCCTTTAGTTGCCCAAATCGTTACACTTTTTTTGAAAAAATATTATTAAATTTTTTTAATAATATGCAGATACGGAAATTTTACCTGCATCACCAGGATATAATCCTATGTAGCCTTTGTTTACTGCAAAGTGAACCAAATTAAACCCATGAAGATGCTATGATAATGTTGATCTAATCCTTTTTTTCATAATTTTAATTTCCTTCTTTTATTTTTAGTTTGTTTCATAAGCTCTATACCATTATAATAGTACTCGTCAATACAAAAATAATCGTGAAATAAAATCCTCCATCATAATACTGCATTATGGGGTGATCCCCATAATCGCCATACCTTTTTCACAATGTTCTTCATTGAACATGAGGCCATTGCATTATTTAAATTAATGATTTTCAACCATAATAATATTTGGAATCCATCTTCCAACATCATATTGAATTGCCGGTATTGTGACAGGATGATTGTTATAATACATTATTGAGCTAGCTCCTCCATCTAAATTGATGGCTTGGACTGCAC
>JBASLQ010000187.1:0-5140 GCA_049656425.1 Sedimentibacter sp. | reverse complement strand
CTGTTGAATTAGCTTCAACTATTTTAGCCGGAAGTTGTTCAATCGCCATTGAACCTATTCCCTGAGTTTCTTTTTCACCAACTGCTTCAACTTTTACTATTTTGTCCCCTTCTTTTGTTACTGTTACAGTAACATCTCCCCCAAAACCTTTTCCTATTCCTGTCAAAGTTTCTGTTGTGGGAGCTTCTGTTTTAGCACATGCAACTATGCTTAATAGCATTAATACACATACTAAAATTGATATAATTTTTCTCATGATACCCTCCATATATGAAATTTATATTCAGTATTATTAAATAATACTCAATAACAAACAAAATGTTTTCAAATTCAGTTTAAAATGAATGACTATGTTAAAAAAACTACATATTAATCCAAACCTTAACACGAAAACATATATTTTTATAATAACATCAGAACGCCTTTTAGTCAATAAAAATCAAATTAATTGCATTTATTTATTTTTTGCGTTTGCGCTTTCATAAAGATGGTATTAAAAATATGTTAAGATTTTTTATATGTTATTTATGAAATCTTAACATGACCATAAAAACCTTAACACCGATTTTATGTTAAATGTGCTAAAATCAGTCGTAAAGCAAGTGGGAGGTATGAATATGGATTATATTATTGCAGTTTTAATGATAGCAATTTTTTTAATAGGCTTTGTTTTTATTGACAAAATTTACAGTATAGCAAACCCTGTTGAGTTTAAAGGGGATACGTTTTATCAGTTTAGTGATGACAACAGTTTAACAGATGCACTAATATATGGAGATGGAGATTCTGATTTTTGTACTGATATTTCTGATGTTTTAAAACAATACAATATTAATTCGGAAATATTAAATGATATAAATATTCTTAACAAGTCACGTTCATATAAATATTTGATAGCTGTCAGCAAATCTGATCTTGACAATCTCACTATTTGCGCTATAGGAACAAAAATGATGGATATAAATAATGTTCTTGCAATATGCAATCAGCAATATAACAAAAAAATATATGAAGAAAATCATATTACGTATTTAACAAGAGACATCGTCTCAGCAATTGACATTGCACGTACATTGTTAAATCTTCGCGTAAAATAGGGGGCATAATATGTATGCAATAAAGAAAATAAAATTGACTTATACAGAAATTATAGTATTCGGCACCTTCGGTATTTTATTAATTGGAGGATTGCTTCTAAGCTTGCCTATTTCATCTAGATCAGGATTTTCAACACCTTTTCTGGATTCATTATTTACTGCTGCTTCTGCTTTTTGTGTAACAGGATTAGTGATTTATGACACTTATACGCATTGGTCCATGTTTGGACAGACCGTGATACTTTTATTAGTACAAATAGGCGGACTTGGCTTTATGACAGTAATCACCTTATTTTCTATTTTTTTAAGAAGAAAAATAGGTCTTAAGGAAAGAAGATTGTTAATGGAATCAGCTAATACATTAAAAATCGGTGGAATAGTTCTTCTTGTAAAAAAAATTATAATACGAACAATTATCTTTGAAAGTATTGGAGCAACAGTACTTACGCTTAGATTTTATGGGCAGATGGGACTTAAGGAAGGAATATATAATGGAATATTTCATTCTGTTTCGGCATTTTGCAATGCAGGCTTTGATTTAATGGGCAAATATGGTCAAAATTCTTCCCTTACATCATATTCCAGCGACATCGCTGTAAATCTTACTATAATGCTTTTGATAATAATAGGCGGTATTGGGTTTGCAGTATGGGATGACGTAGCAAATAACCGTTTATGTTTCAAGAAATATCAACTTCACACTAAAATAGTGCTTGTAACAACTGCAGTATTAATTTTTGGAAGTGCTTTAATTTTTTATATACTTGAAGACAAACACAGCATGATTAATATGGGTTTCATTGAGAAAATAACTGCATCTCTGTTTCAATCTGTAACTACAAGGACAGCAGGATTTAATACTATTAATCTTAACGAAATGACTGAAGGCAGCATCCTCGTGACGATGATATTGATGGTTATTGGAGGAAGCCCAGGCTCTACAGCCGGAGGTATAAAAACAACAACTTTTATTATACTTCTTATTGGTGCATGGACAACAGCAAAACAAAGCAACGAAATAACACTCTTTAAGCGCAGATTGGAAAATGACTCTTTAAAAAAAGCCAGCGCCATTACAGTTATTTATTTGTTTGTTGCATTTATTTCTATAATGCTAATCAGCTCTATGCAGGAATTTTCATTAGTGGAAATAATGTTTGAAGTTTTTTCAGCATTGGGAACTGTTGGATTGTCTTTAGGCATAACACCTTCACTTAACATTATATCAAAAATAATCATAACATTGCTAATGTATGGAGGCAAAGTTGGTGTATTATCAATAGCAATAGTAATAGCTGAAAAAAAAGAACCTTCACTTCTCAGCCGGCCTTTAGAAAAAATAATTATTGGATAGGAGAATTTATATGAAATCAATTTTAATAATAGGAATGGGTGCTTTTGGACGTCATTTGGCACTTAAAATGGTAAATCTTAAAAATGATGTTATGATAGTTGATAAAGATAGTGCTATTATTGAAGAAATGTCAACTTTGGTAACAGATGCACAAATTGGTGACTGCACAAAAGAAGATGTACTTAAAGCATTAGGCGTAAGCAATTTTGATATTTGTTTTGTAACTATTGGAGATACTTTCCAGTCATCATTGGAAATAACTTCATTATTGAAGGATTTAGGAGCAAAGTACGTCATTTCTAAAGCAAGCAGGGACATTCAAGCGAAATTTCTGTTAAAAAACGGTGCTGACCAGGTGGTTTATCCAGACAAGGATATGGCTGAAAAGCTTGCCATACGCTGCAGTGCAAACAATGTTCTTGATTATTTCTCAATAACAGAAGATTACTCAATATTTGAAATTCCAATAATGCAAAGTTGGGCAGGACACAGCATTGAAGAAATAAATGTAAGAAAAAAACATCATATAAATATTCTTCTTGTAAAAAACGGCAGTAACATAATGACGTTGCCAAAAGCCGATTATATTTTTAAAGGAGATGATTTAGTTATTGTTATCGGCAAGTCAGAGGACGTTCTTAAACTGGCCGACAGCATATAGTTAAAGATGCCCTCATGCGGGCACCTTTTTTATTCGTCAGCAAATCGGTATCCAACACCAATTTCCGTGAGTATAAAACGAGGGCTGGAACTATCTTTTTCAATTTTTCTTCGCAAACTTGCCATAAAAACTCTTATGCTTTTAGAATCCCCTGCCACACCGTATCCCCAGACTTCTTTGGATATTTGGCTGTGAGTTACAACTTTTCCGCGATTTGCAATCAACAATAACAAAAGTTTAAACTCAATTGGTGTAAGATGAATTTCTGTCTCATCAACAAAAATTCTGTGTTTGTCACAATCAACAGTCAAATAGTCAAATTTATAAACAGTTTCAGGCTGATGAGAAATTTCCCTTTCAATAAGTCTTTCCATAACACGAATGCGAGCAAGTAATTCCCCCATAGAAAATGGTTTTGTGACATAATCATTAGCACCTGCATCAAGAGCTGTAATTTTATCGCTGTCTTGTTCTCTTGCTGAAACAATTATAATGGGAATTTCCGAAACATTTCTAACCTGTTTTATTATTTCAACTCCATCCATGTCAGGAAGACCTAAATCCAGCAATATTATATCCGGATTTTCAGTGCAAAAGCTTAAAATTCCTTCATTGCCGTTTTTTGCAGTCAAAATAGAATATCCCTTTGCTTTTAAAGCCATGGTCATAAAATTCACTATTTTATTATCATCTTCAATTACCAATATTTTCAAAATCATTATACAACCTCCAAAGGAAGCACTACCTTGAATACTGCTCCGCCTGTTTTTGAATTTTTTGCTTTAATAGTACCTTTGTGGGCAGTTACAATTTCCTTGCAAATTGTAAGACCTAGACCTACTCCAAGATTTGAATCCACAATATTATTTTTATGTAAAGTAACAAAACCATCAAATATTTTATCAATTATTAATGGATCAATGCCAACACCATTGTCTGAAATTTCAAAAATTGCTGTATCATCCTGACTATATACTTTTAAATATATTTGAGCATCTTCCCCTGCATGTTTGTACGCATTGTCTAAAAGGTTCACAAGTACTTGCACTATAAGCCTGCCTTCAACCGGCACAAGTATAATATCCTCAGGAACATACACATGGAATCTGTCAGAAGATGTAAGAAGAGGAACATGTGTCAGTGTTTGGTTTACAATGTCGTCAACAGCTTCATAATCTTTGTTTACAGTAAGTCTTCCTTCACTGAAACGCGTCATATCAAGTATGTTTTGCACAGTTTTAATAAGCCATGTTGATTCATCATATATATCAGAGGCTAATTTTTTTACAGACTTTGAATCCAAATTATCATAACTGTCCAAAATTAGCTCGCTTGCACCTTTAATTCCAGTGAGAGGAGTTCTGAGATCATGAGAAATACTTCGTAAAAGCGTGCTTTTCAAATGCTCGCTTTCCATATCTATTTTGATTTTTTGTCTTTCTTCGTATACAAACTCCCTGTCAAGCACAATTGCCATTTGATGTACAATTGCTTTTATAATCATCTCATTTTCAGTTGATAATGGAGATTTTGCATCAATTAATTGCATAACTCCTATTTTCTTTGTAACACCCTTAATCGGTATTAATCTCATATTTTCTTTTACTATGTTATCATGATTAGGCAGTCCTTTAGCACTAAATATTTTTTCATCATAATCTAATTTAACATAGCAGTCATATCCAACATAATCCTTTATATAATTTATTCCCTTTAAAATAATATTTTCTTTTCCTGTTACATTTAAAAAACCTTTTGTTATATCGTAAAGAAGACGTGCTGTTCTTTCATTTCGTTTTGAAATTTCTGTCTGATCCTGAAGTTTAGAAGTCATGGTACTGGAAATTAAAGATGCAATCAAAAAGAACACAATAAGAATAAAATCCTGCGTGTTGCTTATCTGAAGGCTGTGTATGGGTTCCGTGAAAAAATAATTAAACAAAATAACACTTAACACGGCTGCAATTGCACTGTAAATATATCCTCTGGTTACTGTTGTAACAGTTAAAACTCCAACTATAAACACCA
>JBASLQ010000186.1:0-3514 GCA_049656425.1 Sedimentibacter sp. | reverse complement strand
CATGCACGGCCGGGAGACGATTTAATAAAACTGTTTATCAATAAAGTAGTGGCGACTGTAAAAATAAATAACCATAACCAATTTGTATTTCGAGGGATTCCATTTAAACCTGCTGCACCATTTGTTATTTTCATGTTTAAAAATATAACTCTTATTATTTCTGCCATTCCTAATGTAGCTATAGCAAGATAATCACCCTTTAATCTTAAGGTCGGAATACCAATTATTATACCAACAACAGCAGCAGCTATTGCTCCGGCAAAAATTCCAATTAAAAAACCTGCAGTTGTACCCGTTTTCATACTGATTATAGCGCCTGCATATGCTCCAATTGACATAAAGCCTGCATGCCCAAGAGAAAACTGTCCTGTAAATCCCGTGACAAGATTTAAGCTCACTGCTAAAATAATATTCATACAAATTGTAGCTATAGTAATCTCATAATAGCTATTAATAATTTTAGCATTTATTAAGCTTTGCACTACCGCATACAATAACACCAATGAAATTACAGTGATAATATTTTTCTTTGTTAATATTCTCATATATTACACCTTCTCTTTCGTGTTTTTTCCAAGAAGACCTGATGGTTTTATGATTAATATAACAATCAGAAATGCGAATACAGCAGCATCTCTATACATTGAATTTCCATAACCTGAAACAAGGGTCTCTAATATACCAATAGAAAGTCCGCCAATCATTGCTCCGGGAATACTTCCAATTCCTCCAAAAACAGCTGCAACAAAAGCCTTTAATCCAGGCAGCATCCCCATTAAAGGATCTATTGAATTATAATAAATTCCTACTAAAACACCAGCGGCACCTGCTAATGACGAACCTATAGCAAATGTAAACGAAATTGTACTATCAATCTTAATTCCCATTAACTGAGCAGCATCCTTATCTGCAGATACAGCTCTCATAGCCTTGCCAACTTTTGTATTATGAACAATAAATTGAAGCAATATCATCAAAGCAACAGCTGTTATTACTATATAAACCTGCTGCATATTTAAAACTATATTTCCCAAGTTTATTTGTTCATCTGACAGCAATTTCGGAAATGATCTAATCTCTGCACCTGCAAAATATGTCATTAAATTTTCAAGTAAAAGAGAAACACCAATAGCAGTAATTAAAGCAGTGATTTTAGAAGAATTTCTTAAAGGCTTATATGCAATTTTTTCAATAGATATGCCTAATATTGCACTGACAACCATAGAAATTATAAGAGCTGGTAAAAAACTTAATTTAGTAAATGTTGTAGCTGCAAATCCTATGTATGCACCTACCATATAAACATCTCCGTGAGCAAAGTTAATTAATTTTATGATACCATAAACCATAGTATATCCCAAGGCAATCAGTGCATAGATACTTCCTAAGGAAACACCGTTAACCATTTGTTGTAAAAGTTGATCCATAATTGCGCCTCCTCTTCTTAAAATATTAAGTTAGTGTGATTTCACACTAACTTAATATTTTAACCTAATAAAATTTTATAAATTATTTTTATGGCTCTACTGTTACACTTGTAGTTTGAATTCCATTTTCTAAGCCAATCATTACTGCGGATTTTATAGTGTTATGATCTGGACCAACACTGAAAGTACCTGTTACGCCAGTAAAGTCTTTAGTTTCTGCAAGAGCATTTTTAATAGCTTCAGAATCTGTAGAAGAACCTGATCTTTCCATTGCATCTGCCAGGAAATATGCTGCGTCATATCCAAGAGCTGCTAAAGCACTTGGTTCTGCTCCATACTTTGCTTTGTAGTCTGCTATAAATTTTTGTACTTTAGGATCTTCAGCAAGTGGTGAGTAGTGATTTGAAAAATATACATTATTCAAAGCTTCAGCACCGGCAAGTTCTAATAATACAGGTGAGTCAAAACCGTCAGCTCCAAGTATAGGTACATCAATTCCTAAACCGCGAGCTTGTTTTATAATCAAGCCTGCTTCTTGGTAATATCCTGGTATAAATATTACATCAAAATCAGTTGATTTTATCTTTGTCAAAATTGCATTAAAGTCCTTGTCATTTGTAACATAACCCTCTTCTGCAACAACTTCACCATCAAAGTTTTCTTTAAATGTAGCTGCAAGTCCTTTTGCATAGTCACTGGAATTATCTTGGATTATTACTGCTTTTTTAGCTCCAAGATTATCATTTGCAAAGTTAGCTACTACTAAACCTTGGAAAGAGTCACTAAAGCATGTTCTGAATACATATTCATTAACACTTCCATCTGCATTTACAGTTGCTCCGATATCTATAGTAGATGAACCGGATATTATTGGAATTTTATTGTCAGTGGCAACTGGTATAGTAGCCATATAATTGCCTGATGTTACTGGTCCAAGACATGCTACAACGCCTTCTTGAGTCATAAGTCTTGTAGCTATGGATGTAGCTTCTGAAGAATCTGATTTATTGTCAACAGTTACACTGACAAGATTTACACCATTTACTCCGCCTGCAGCATTGATTTCTTCAAATGCCATATTAATACCATCTACTGTATTTTGACCAAAAGAAGCTACCGCTCCGGTCATTTCATAATTCAAGCCAACTTTTACTTCCTTTACACCTTCAGCAGCTGGTGAAGATGGTGCAGCTGGAGTTTGTGCCTTAGCACAGCCAGCCAACATACTTGCGATTAATAAAACAGAAACTAATAATGATAAATGCTTTTTCATAATGAACACCGCCTTTTAGATTTTTAATAAAAAAAGACGCATTAGGATAAATCCTAAGCGCCTTTGCTATTTTATATATTTTAACATAAGATTTCTATTTGTCAATACATTTATGAAAATAATTTTTCTCGTATTTTTTTCTATGATTATTCATAAATATTTTATTTATTTTCTTTAAAATCTCTGCAATGTTTTGTTTTTCCTTTACTACATCACAGTTTTTTCTTCCCAATCTGTCGCAATAGCCTAATACAATATAATGTCAACTAAACGATAATGAGCAGATTATCCAAAATTCACATTCAGACTATAAAATTTATTTTAATTTTTTTTTTTTTAAATGCTCTTTCAAAAACTATTGACACATATAATCAATGTATGTATAATAAACTATTAAAAAAAGTAATTGACAAAGGTGTCAACTATTGATGGGTTGTGCCTTTTTTTATTACTAAATATAAAGGGGAGATAAAAGATGAAATTAAAAAAATTAGTTACATTATTATTATTAACAACAGCTTTATTAGCCGGCATGACAGCAGGCTTTACAGGATGCAGTTCAACACAGCCCGAAGAAAAGAAAGTTCTAAAAATAGGTATGGAATGTGCTTATGCACCTTTCAACTGGACTCAAACTACCGATGAAAACGGCGCATTGCCAATAGCAGAAGTAGGAGGATTTGCTAATGGTTACGATATAATGGTCAGCAAAATGATATCTGAAGAATTAGGTTATGAAGTTGAAATTTATAAAACCGAATGGGATAGTCTGATTTTAGCAGTTAATTCAGGAAAAATAGATGCTGTTGTAGCC
>JBASLQ010000185.1:0-2414 GCA_049656425.1 Sedimentibacter sp. | reverse complement strand
GTTCCGTGAAAAAATAATTAAACAAAACAACACTTAACACGGCTGCAACTGCACTGTAGATATATCCTCTGGTTACTGTTGTTACTGTTAAAACTCCAACTATAAACACCATGAGTGTGTTTTCCTTGCCAATACCAAGACTATTCATTGCAATGGAAAAAAAAGTAGATATAGAGCAAATAACAATAACATTTATAAAATATGATAAATTTATAAATTTAAAATAATTGCCTTTTACTGAATCTTTATTGTATTTCATACCCGCTCCTTAAATTAATAATATAATTCCATTATAACATATGAATGAAAAAACTAAATAATATTTTAAAATGATTTCATCTTGTAATAAACATATTTATTTAGTATAATAAATTTAATTTAAAATAGGAGGAATATATGAAAGTAGTTGCATTTAACGGAAGTCCAAAAAAAGAACGTAACACATTTCAAGCTATTAAAATTGCTGCTGAACAATTAGAAAAAGAAAATATAGAAGTTGAAATAATTCATGTAGGCAACAAAAAAATTCAAGGCTGTACTGCCTGTAATTCATGCTTTAAAACTCGAAATGAAAAATGTATTATTGATGATGAAGTTAATTACTGGATTCAAAAAATGAAAGAGACAGATGGAATAATCTTTGGCTCACCTGTACATTTCTCATCAATAGGAGCCACTATGAAAGCATTTATGGACAGAGCCATGTATGTTGGAAGTGCCAATAACTCATTATACAGACACAAAGTCGGCGCTTCTGTTATAGCAGTAAGGCGTGCAGGCGGAGTTCCTGCATTTGACCAGCTAAATAAATATATAAATTATTCTGAAATGCTTATGCCAACATCTAATTATTGGAATGTTATTTATGGTCAAAAACCAGGAGAAGCTTTAGAAGATGCAGAAGGAGTTCAGATAATGAGAATTCTCGGTAATAATATGGCGTGGCTCATGAAATTAGTTGAACTTGGAGAAGGAAAAATCGAAAAACCGGAACGCGAAAAAAAAGTATTTACAAATTTCATAAGATAAGCAAAAGCGCAGAGAAATTTGCGCTCAGACTATTTATTCCCTTTTATGTCATTAGATAAACAAACTAAGCGATATTTTGGTTCCCTGCTTACCTGAACGTAGTGAAGAATCTCATCTTTGTTGAAAACACGAGATTCTTCAGCTACGCCCCAGAATGACAAGGTCGGAAGTATCAGGCAATAATCAAATATTTAAGTTATTGAATGAAAAAGATACAAACCCGCCGCCAAGAGTTGTGGTTTTAAACCAAAGTAAAAGGTCAATTATTTTTTTCATGCCTTCATCAAGTATTTCAATGATTGCACTGCTTCCATCTTTTTCATACTCAAGTGATACAACTGTTACCCAATGCCACTTATCCAAGCATTTCTCCTCACCGTTGCACAAATTCAAAAATGCCAAAGGAACATCATTTTCCAATGAGTTTTTTATAAAATCAAGCAGTTCATTAAAAGTTGGTCGCATATTATTATCCTTTGGAATATCAATTACATCAAATGATGATTCTACGCCCTTGCTTTTAGCATAAGACCTTAATCCTTCATAAAAAATTTTGGTTGTATTGACACCCTTTAGTGTTGGTGTTACATTATTCCACATTTCTTCCATAAGAATTACTGAGTCGATTTTGCTTGTTGTTTTATTTTTCTTGTTATATAAGATAATATTAGAAGCAGTTGTTGGTCCGCAGCCGGACATTTTCTGCCATGGTTTTTTATACCACAGCTGGTTGCAGCCATAGTATATTGCACAATTATTTTCATCTAAAATTTCGAAATATTCAGGACTATTTACTGATTTTTTTATCATTTATTTACACCTTCTATTAAATTTAACTTTATAACTTTGCCTTTTAAGTTCATAAATATAGTATAACACAAATATGTTTATCTATATACCAATATGTTATTCTTAGATTTATGTAAATTTTTTCAAATATTATTTTTAAAAAGAAGCTATTATCTAGTTAAACATTAAAATTAATTTGAAGAAAAGGCCATATCAATCATTTATGAAATTATATTTTTGTTTTAAATATTGTATAATATTTTAGAAAGAAATTCTTTAGTTCTTTCATGTGTAGGATTTGTAAAGAAATCCTGAGGATTATTTTCTTCTAATATTTCCCCATTGTCCATGAACAAAACTCTGTTGGCAACACTTTTTGCAAACCCCATTTCATGAGTTACAACAACCATCGTCATTCCTTCTAAAGCAAGATCTTTCATAAGTCTAAGCACTTCCACATTTGGTTCAACATAATTGTTATCTTCCAATAAAAATATTTTATTGCTGTTTTTGCTCAGCAAATTGTATTTTTACACCATTTGGGTCAAGAATTATGAGGTATTTCAAATTAGGATTTGGTTGCACCGGTCCTGTTT
>JBASLQ010000184.1:0-3605 GCA_049656425.1 Sedimentibacter sp. | reverse complement strand
ATTTCTTCATAAAAATTACCTCCTTTTTATGAATTATAATAACCATATTTTCCTAAACTATACGCGTTAGTTTAACTGCAAACATTTTGTCGAAATTATAGTAATTAAGTCTATTTCCTAGAAAATTATTTCAATATATTTCCCATAACACTTGTTCCTTCTATTTCATTTTTAATGTTTAGCATATCCAGTATTGTTTTTCCAATGGATGCATAAGTGTCAATTATTCCAAGATTATAATTTTCTTTAATATTATTTCCGTAAATAATCAATGGTATATATTCTCTTGAATGGTCAGTGCTTTCTGTTGTTGGATCACAACCATGATCAGCTGTTATTATAAGCACATCATCATCTTTTAGATTTTCAATAATTTCCGGAAGTTTATCATCAAAATACTTCAAAGCGTCAGCGTATCCCAAAACGTTGTTTCTGTGGCCGTAAACCATGTCAAAATCAACAAGATTAGTAAATATCAAGCCTTCAAAATTTTCTTTTATGGCAGAAATTGTTGCTTCTATGCCTTCATGATTATTCTTTGTATGATTTGATTTTGTTATTCCTTTATTAACAAAAATATCTTCTATCTTTCCAATAGCATATACTTGCTTTTTACTGTTTTTTACGTAATCAAGCAATGTATCTTTTGGAGGGATTAAAGAAAAGTCTTTTCTGTTATCTGTTCTTGTGTAATTTCTTTCATTTCCAGTAAAAGGTCTTGCAATAACTCTACCTACTCCATGTTCTCCTTGAAGCATTTCCCTGGCTGTTTCACATATTTTATAAAGTTCGTCAAGAGGCACTACCTCTTCATGAGCTGCTATTTGAAACACTGAGTCTGCTGATGTGTAAACAATCAAATTGCCTGTATCAACATGTTCCTTGCCTAAAACTTTAATGATTTCAGTTCCTGATGCAGGATAATTTCCTATTGTTTTTCTTCCAACTTTTTTTTCAAATTCTGTTATAAAACTATCCGGAAATCCATTTGGATATGTTGGAAATGGCTGTTCCAATATTAAGCCGCTTATTTCCCAATGACCTGTTGTTGTGTCTTTTCCTTTTGATTGTTCATTGCATTTTGCAACAGTACCTGTATAGCTGTCAGATGATTTAATATCTTCAAACCCATCAATATTTAAAAGACCAAGTTTTTCTAAATTTGGCAATGAAAAATTTTCAACACTTTTATATATATTTTTTATTGTATTGCTGCCAACATCGCCATAATCTGCTGCATCTGGCAATTCGCCTGCTCCAACGCTGTCTAATACTATTAAAACTGCTCTATTTATCATAATTGTTCTCCTATTAATTGAAATTAAATTCTACTGTTATTATACTCTCGGAAAAGTCTTTTTAAACACCTCAAGGGATTTAAATTCTACACTGCTTAAATAATTTTGAGCTGCCGCAAAACTGGAAAGTCCCATTAATTCCTGTACTGTTCCCAGATCAGCACCGTGGGATAAAAGATGTACAGCAAAAGAATTTCTCAATATTTGAGGAGACAATTCCTTTTTAAAGTTTGCTTTTTTCTCGTAATACTTCAAAATTTTCCATATACCCTGTCTTGATATTGGTTCTCCGGAAATATTAACAAATAAAAATTCAACATCTTCTTTACATCTTATATTTCTGAAATTGTTCAAATAAGTTGTTATTGCATTTTTTGAATATTGACTTAACGGAACAATTCTTTCTTTGCTTCCTTCAATATTAATAATGCCTGCATTTAAATTTATATGGTAAACTTTTATATTTATAAGTTCAGTTGCTTTTATTCCGGATGAATATAAGAGCTCGAGAATTGCACTGTCTCTACTCCCTTTAAATGTTGTTATATCCGAAAGTTTCATTAATTGTGTTATATCATCTTCAGATAATATAGCAGGTGTTTTTTTAATCTGTTTTGGACTGTGAATGCTTGTGGCAGGGTTGTCCTCAATTATTTTTTCCTTTTTTAAAAATTCAAAAAAGTTTTTCAATGCAGAAATAGTTCTAGATATAGTTGATGAACTTTTACCATGCCTTTGTAGATTAACAAGATATGTAAGTATTTGAGCTTTTCTTGTTTTAGATATATCCAGCCCATAATCATTTAATAAATAATCTTTAAAACTGTTAATATCATAAATATAGGAACTTACTGTATTAGCACTCAAGTGTTTTGAATCTAGATATTGTTTGTAAATTTCAATATTATTTTCCATTACCTCACCAACAATCTGCTTATTATTAATATATAATAGCTGTAGCAAATACTATAAGCTATTACTATTAAAACGTATATTAAAGAAAGTTTAATATAACTGTTTACAATTATATCAAATTTATGGGAAATAGTCTCTATGTTTTTTGTCTTTTTTGTATATTTTGCTATGGAGCTCGAAATAAATGTAAAATAAAATAAGAGAGGAAAGAAAATAAAATAATCTGTAAATGTAAGAGCAAAATATTTCACGTTCATTTTTACAGTCCTTATTAAATAAATTACTGATAAGCCATAATAAACACTGGTGAAACCAAACAAAGCGTTTATTATTTTGCTTTGACCTATACAAGTCAATAATATAATTACTATAAAATATATTATATTTCTTTTTATTATCATTATAAAAATATCAATATATTTCATCTGGCTTATAATTTCATAATTTATGGCTGCATTGCTCCCTTGTCCTGTTATGAGATAAACTAATGCAGACAATATAAGTGAAATGATAAAAATTAATACTAGTGATATAAATCTTTTGTTTTCTGAAAGAACCAATTTCTTTAGTGTATTGTTCATAAAAAAACCTCCTGCAAGCTTTATATAATATATGCCTGTACAGAAGGTTTAATTCTCAATTTGTAATTTAATAACTATTATTTTGATGTATTAATCAAGTACAACAGTCCTACTAATGTTTTGCTGTCTGTTATTCTGCCTGTTTCCATCATTTTTTTTGCTTCTTCTCTCCCAACGGATATTGTTTCAATAAATTCATCTTCATCGAATTTTGTAGATGAAAATGTCAAATTTTCAGCTTTAAACAAATAAATTTTCTCATTGGTAAATCCCGGCGAAGAATAAAACTCATAAATCTGACTTATATTATCTGCTATATATCCAGTTTCTTCTTTAAGTTCTCTTAAAGCACATTCTTCTGGTTCTTCTGCAATATTTATTATGCCTGCCGGAATTTCATATATGAAATTTTCGACTGCTTTTCTATATTGTCTTACTAATAATATTTCGTTTTTTTCATTAATTGCTATAATAGCTGATGCATTTTTATGTTCAACAATTTCTCTTTTTGCATATTTCTGATTTTCAAGCTCAACTGTATCAACTCTTAAATTTACTATTTTACCTTCAAAAATTTTTTCGCTTTTTATTGTTATTTCAGTATTCAAAATTGCCTCCTATAAATTACGCAATTGCAATTTTAACTAATTTTAACATTTGCATTTTAATTTTATTATCTGCTTAATTGTAATAATAATAAATGCTTTTGTCAAGCCTAATTATGAAATATACATAATCTGCTCCTTGCAATCAAGGAGCAGAAATTTATAATTCAAAAGTACAAAATAATATGTTATGATACCCTTTGCTC
>JBASLQ010000183.1:0-2578 GCA_049656425.1 Sedimentibacter sp. | reverse complement strand
ATTTTTCTCAGTTATTTCAAGTGCATCAATATCTGCCCTTAGTGCAATAGTTTTTCCGTCATTTTTTCCTTTTATAGTTCCCAATACGCCAGTACCGGCAATTGATACGCACGGAATACCCATTTTTGTCAATTCTTCCATGATTCTCTTTGCTGTCTTTTCCTCATGCATACTCAGTTCCGGATGCATGTGAAATTCTCTTCTCATATCTATAGTGTATTGTTTATATTTTTTAGATAATTCTTTAATATTCATTTTACACTCCTACTCATTATTGTTGTATATTGCTTATGAATTACAGAATTATGATTAAATAAATTTAGCCATAACTCCTGCTAGAACAACAGAAGCTATTGATACTGTAACAAATCCGGAAATAATCATCTTTGGCAATATTGCTTCCAAAATAATTTGTTTCTCTTCTTCATTCTTAGCAACAACGGTTGCTACTTCATTTGGAATAATAAATGTTCCAGGGAATCCAAACAATGCTGACGATCCAATTGCTATAGCCATATATTTATTAATACCAAGAAACTTTCCTGCAATTGATGAGAAAATACCGAATCCCAAAACTCCAAGCAAAAGAGTACCTACTATTGGTACTATTAAAGATAAAAGCATTTCAGGTGTAGCAGATGACAAGTTATTAAATATAACAGTCAATAAAGCTATCAATACAAATCCTTGTGAATTTGCCATAGTCATAGGATCTCTTTCTAGGAAGCCTATTTCTCTTGCAATTACACCAAATATCAAGCATACTATAAGTGCATTTACAGCACCATTAGTCAAAGCTGCTACTTTTGTAGCTAAAAATGCAACTAAAGCTACTTTTGTCAACATTATTGAATTAGTTTGAAGTTCTTTTTTAGTTTGAGGGAAAAGTTTTTTCTTAGGTGCTTCAGTAACTGCAACTGTTTTTTCAACTTTATTTTCTGAAGAAGATTGATTGTTCTTTCTCTCATCCAACACTCTTCTTGCTTCTTTTTTCAAGCAGTAAGATGCAACCGGAGTTCCAAAGAATGTTTGTGTTACAAGAAGCAATGTAGCAAACACAGCTACAGTGTCAAGTGCTTTTGCTTTAGCAGCTGCACTTACTATTAATGCAGCAACAACGCCTCCGGAAATAGGCGGAGCTGCTAGTGCTATTAAAACTGTCCTCCACTGTTGAGCTAATTCTTTCAAGCTGATTAATGTTCCCATGTTAGTTAATAAAAGTGCCATTGTAAGTGAACCAATTGTTAAAAGCCCTGAATCAGTAAAAATTGTTGCTGGCAATCCCATCCAAAATGCTATAAGAAAAATTACTGCTGTTGTAAAAAGCATTGAGAAAGTTGCCTTTGTCTTGTAAGACACGTAATCACCTACTGCAAATGCAATAAGTATCACCAATATTGCTGTTAAACCATTCATATTATTCCTCCTTTTTTTTTGATTGTTATACTTTATCTATTATTTAAAAAATATTGCTGTAATTATTTAAAATCACCAATTGAATTAATATAATCCAAATAGAACCTATTTAAAATTTGTATGCATTTGTTATACAAATTTTAATAAACGTTTTTATATACCTTAAATTAATTAATTGGCTCATTTAATTTTTACATGAAATCAGATTTACATTTAGATATGAAAGTATAACATCGCCCAATTAAATTTTAAATTGATTAAAAATCATTATATCACCATTTTTAAAAGTAGCAACTAAAATTTATAATTTATTAAAAAATTGTATAAAATGGGTTACTATTCACAGTCAAATATAGCTAAAAATAAAAAAGAACAGAATTTACGGCAATAACTATGCAAAATTTGTTCTTTTTAATACTAATTTTTCACATCACAAAAAGTGATGATTACTCAACTCTATCATAAGCAAGAATTTCATCTAAAGTATAGGGGTTGCCTTCGCATAATTTCACAAGAGCTTCTACTTGGTTTACTCCATTTCTATAGCAGGTTTCAATGTAACTTTTTATCGCTGCATAATGCCTTGCACTTTCAACATTCTGGAATTGCCCTGAGACCTTCATTTTGCTTTTAGCTCCACGCAGGGCTCTCTCACTCAGTTATCCCTATATAAGGATAATTAAGTGAAAGAGCCATTAAGCCTTTTGTTATTGGACGCAAAAATTGGTTATTTAGCAATACTCCTAAAGGTGCAACATCTAGCGCAATTATTTACAGTGTTATTGAAACTGCAAAGGGAAACCACTTAAATCTGTTTGAATATCTTAAATATTTATTTGAACAGTTGCCAAATGTTGATATGACAGATTTAAACATATTAGATCAATATCTTCCATGGTCAGACAGTTTACCAGAAGTTTGTAAAGCACCTATTAAAGTATAACATGTATTCCCGTCTTCTTTAAGGTGGGTTCTATTTTACGCTTACCTTTTTAGCATTAGGAAATCGTTCTTTTTGCTCATTTTTCTGTCGAATTATTTTAATATCTTTTTTTACCCTTTGATACTACTTGATTCTAGACATCGAAATTAATTCAAAAAATAAAAATATTTTATTTATTATTAAACTATGCTATAATAACACTTGTATGTTTATATTATG
>JBASLQ010000182.1:0-9456 GCA_049656425.1 Sedimentibacter sp. | reverse complement strand
CAACTATTTATGGAAAAAGAGCAATGAAAAACGGTAAAAAAGGAAGTATAAAAAAGGCAATTTTAACTACAGTTTCAGCATTTGGTCTCATCATGGTTGGAGCAATAGTATCAACAATATTTGGCGGTAACGTATTTGCAGAAACAGCAGCTGTAGCAGAAGAAACAGCAGTAGCAGGAGCAATTGGTATTGGAGAAGGACTTAAATACTTAGCAGCAGCTTTGTCAACAGGTATAGCAACAATTGCAACAGGTATTGCCGTTGGATCAGTTGGTTCTTCAGCAATCGGAGCTATATCAGAAGATGAATCATTACTTGGTAAAACATTAATATTCGTTGGTATGGCTGAAGGTATCGCTATTTATGGTTTGATTATTTCTATATTGATTCTGTTCGTTTAATATTTAAATTTAAAAATTTAAAAATTTAAGGAAAAAGGAAAAGAGAATTAGTATGAAATCATTTTTGATAAGTGATAACAGAGATACATGGGTTGGTCTGAGACTTGCCGGTATAGACGGAATAATTGTACATGACAAGGATGAAGCACTAAAATCTTTAAAAAATGCAATGCAAGATAAGGATATGGGAATAGTGATCCTTACTGAAAAAATAGTTGACATGCTTAATGATGTGGTTATGGAATTTAAATTAAAGTCTACGACTCCACTCATTATAGAAATCCCTGACAGACACGGTTCTGTGAGGGAATCAAATGCCATAGCGGATAACATTAGAGAATCCGTTGGCATTCATATATGAGGTGATTATGGTTACGATAGAACAAAAATTATTATTATTTTCTAAGCTCATTAATCATTCTATGGACAAAAGTCTTAATGAAGAATTAAAGGATATGGAAAAGCAATATGATTTGAAAATCAAGAAAAATATTGATGAAACAAATCAGTTAGCTAAGTCTATTGAAGAAAGAGCTGTGAAAAAAGCTGAAATGAAACAGAATGAAAGCTCAAGTAGATCAAAGGTAATCATAAAAAAAGAAATTATAGTATTAAAAGAAAAATATTATTATATTTTCATGAATAAATTCAAAAACAGATTATCTGAATTTGTTTTATCCAACGATTACAAAACATATTTGTTCAGCTTGATTTCTAATGTAGAAAACTTGCTAAACAACTATGAAGCGAGTGATTTGGTTATTTATTTAAGAGATATAGACAAACAAAAATATTCAGATTTTATTAAAACAGAACTTTCAAAAAATAGAAACTGCAAAAGTGTTGAATTTAAAAATACCAATGACATTGTAGGAGGTATGATAGCAGTAATAGCTGATAAAAACATTAAAATAGATTTATCAATAGATGCTGTTTTGGAAGAAAATAAAACATATATAATGCAGACTATATTTGAGGCTTTAGAGGCAGGTGACTTAAATGAATAAAAATGAAGGTATTGTTAACTCAATAAACGGACCTGTTGTAAAAGGACTCAATATGGGTTCATTCAAAGTAAATGAAATGGTAACTGTTGGAATTCAAAAGCTTATAGGGGAAGTTGTTTCTATAGACGGAGATATAGCTACTGTTCAGGTATATGAAGAAACCGAAGGTTTAAAAGCCGGAGAAATAATTCATTCAACAGGAAGACCTCTTTCTGTAACTTTGGGTCCCGGCATGATAGGAAATATATTTGATGGTATTCAAAGACCATTGCAAAGAATTCAAGATATGTCACCTGACTTTATACCTGAAGGTATTGGACTTTTGACACTGGATGAACAAAAAGAGTGGGATGTTACTGTAACAGCAAAAGCCGGAGATAAACTTAAAGCCGGAGATGTTTATGCTACTGTTCAGGAAACGCCTAGAATTCTTCATAAATTAATAGTGCCTTTTAAAGTAAGCGGCATTGTTAAAGAAGCAAAAAAAAGCGGCAAGTATACTTTAAATGATACTGTAGTTACTTTAGAAAAAGAAAATACAGAACTTTATAACTTGACGTTATGTACAAAATGGCCTGTTAGAAAGGCAAGACCTATTGATAAAAGACTTCCTATATACAAACCATTAATAACAGGTCAAAGAGTAATTGACAGCTTTTACCCTATTGCTAAAGGCGGTACTGTTGGATTGCCTGGAGGATTCGGTACTGGAAAAACTGTTACACAACATCAATTGGCAAAATGGTGTGATGCTGATATTATTGTATATATAGGTTGTGGTGAACGTGGAAACGAAATGACAGACGTTCTAGAAGAATTTCCAAAACTTATAGATCCACGTACAAACAGACCCTTGATGGAAAGAACAATATTAATTGCCAACACATCAAATATGCCGGTTGCTGCTCGTGAAGCAAGCATATACACTGGTGTCACAATGGCTGAATATTATAGAGATATGGGTTATGACGTTGCTATAATGGCTGACTCAACTTCAAGATGGGCAGAAGCATTAAGAGAAATATCAGGACGACTTGAACAAATGCCTGCAGAAGAAGGTTTCCCGGCATATTTGCCATCAAGACTTGCAGAATTCTATGAAAGAGCAGGCTGTGTAAATACGCTGAGCAAAGAAGAAGCTTCTATTACAATCATAGGTGCAGTTTCACCTCCGGGAGGAGACTTCTCAGAGCCTGTAACTGAAAATACTAAGCGTTTCGTTACTGCATTTCTTGGTCTTGATAAAAAGCTTGCTTATGCAAGACATTATCCTGCTATAAATTATTTGACAAGCTACAGTGGTTATGTTGAAATGCTTGGAGACTGGTATGAAGAAAATGTTGCTCCTGATATGATGGAATTAAGACATAAAATGATAGTACTTCTTCAAGAGGAAGAAAAGCTTAATGAAATAGTTCAGCTGGTAGGCGAAGATGTTCTTCCAAATGACCAGGCACTGGTTCTTGAGACTGCAAGAATAATCAAAAAAGGATTTTTACAGCAAAATGCAATGCATCCTGAAGATACTTACGTTGTGCTGAAAAAGCAATATTTAATGCTTAAAGTAATAGACACATTTTATGAGGAAGCTTTGAGTTGCGTTAAAATAGGCATACCAATTTCTGTAATAAGAAGTGAGTCTGTTATTCAAGATATATTGAAAATTAAATATGAAATCCCTAATGACAAATTAGAGCTATTGAATGATTTAATGGATAAAATAGTTAGTACCTACAGCAGCTTAAGATTAAAGTATGAATAGGGAGTGTTGAAATGAAAAAAGAATATTTAAAAATACAAAAAATAGAAGGCCCGTTAATAGTTCTTACTGGCATTGAAGATGCTTCCTATGGTGAAACAATCAGCATAAAAATTGATAATAATGAAATAAGAAAAGGAAAAATTATCAAAATAGAAGGTGACAAAGTAATAGCTCAGGTTTTTGAAGGAACTACAGGAATATCGACAGATAATTCTTCAGTTAAATTTCTTGGAAAACCTCTTACAATACCTTTGTCAAAGGAAATATTGGGCAGAACATTTAATGGTGTTGGAGAACCGGCTGATAATGCATATCAGGTAATTTCAAAAAACACACAAAATATTAACGGACGACCAATTAATCCAGTTGCCAGAAGATATCCTAAGAACTTTATACAGACAGGTATATCTGCAATAGATTCATTAATGACATTAATAAGAGGTCAAAAGCTTCCTATATTTTCCGGAAACGGAATGTCTCACAATGAACTTGCAGCACAAATAGTAAAACAAGCTAAAATTAAAGGTGCCACAAAAGATAATTTTGCAGTTGTGTTTGGAGCCATGGGCGTTAGACATGATGATGCAGATTATTTCAGAAAAAGTTTTGAAACGGCTGGTGTTCTAGATCACGTTGTAATGTATATAAACACAGCAGATGATCCAATTATAGAAAGAATTTCAACACCAAGATGTGCATTGACTGCAGCAGAATATCTTGCATTTGAAAACAATATGCATGTGCTTGTAATATTAACGGATATGACAAGTTATGCAGAAGCACTTCGTGAAATATCTTCTGCAAAAGAAGAAGTACCCTCACGTAAAGGATATCCGGGATATTTATATTCTGACCTTTCAACAATTTATGAAAGAGCCGGAATGCTTAAGAGCCGTGAAGGCTCTATAACATTAATACCAATACTGACAATGCCTAATGATGATATAACACATCCAATCCCTGACTTGACTGGATTTATAACTGAAGGACAGATAGTTCTTAACAGAGAATTAAACCATAAAGGAATTTATCCGCCAATAGATATACTTCCATCACTTTCACGTTTAATGAAGGATGGTATTGGTGCTGAATTTACCAGAGAAGATCATTCAGATTTGCAAAGTCAGATTTATGCGTCTTATTCAAAGGTTCAGGATATCAGAAGTCTTTCCCAGATAATTGGAGAAGATGATTTAGGTGAAATTGACAAATTGTATTTACAGTTTGGACGCGAGTTGGAAAGCAGATTCATTGCACAGGATAAGAATGAAAACAGAAGTATCAATGAAACTTTAGATTTAGGCTGGCATGTTCTTTCTGTTCTGCCTGAAACTGAATTAGACCGTGTAAAACCCGACATGTTAGCTAAGTATTATGTATATGACAGGGAGAGATAGTTATGGCAGTAATGGTTGCACCTACAAAATCAAATCTGATAAAAGCAAAATCTTCTCTTGAACTTTCAAAAAAGGGATATGAGCTATTAGATAAAAAAAGGAATATCATAATTAAGGAAATGATGGTATTTGTAGAAAAAGCACGCAGCATGCATAATGAAATTTATGATGTAATGACAGAAGCTTATGGAATATTGCAAAAAGCTAACATTACTTTAGGTGTTAAAAATGTTGAAGATATATGCTACGGCATACCTACAGACGAACATTATGATATTTTGTTAAAAAGTGTAATGGGCGTAGATATTCCTACATTGAAATACAAGGAAGAAAATATTACTCCTGCTTATGGTTTTTACACCACAAATGCATCTCTTGATGAAGCAAGACAAATGTTTTGCAAAGCAAAGCTTAAAATATATGAAGTTGCAGAAATTGAAAATTCTGTTTTTAAGCTGGCAAAAGAAATTGAGAAAACACAAAAAAGAACAAATGCTTTGCAGCATATTCAAATACCCAGATACAAAGATCAAGTAAAATATATCCAGGATGTTTTAGAGGAGAAGGAAAGAGAAGACTTCTTCAGATTAAAAAGACTAAAGGGTAAAAAATAAAATAAAAAAATGAGATTCTGCGTTAATTGAAGGATCTCATTTTTTATTATTCATTGCATTTCAGTTGCTTAGTCATTAAATCACAGCCAATAATTGTATTTGGAAAAATATTTTTGGCTGTATCTATAAACTGTTTCGGTTCGGGCATAGACGGGCTGAAATGTGTAAGCCACAATTCTTTTACATTAGCTTCTAATGCTATGTTTGCAGCTTCAGAAAATATCATGTGCATTTTTCCCACGGCATTGTCATATTGAGCATCGTCTCCATACATTCCTTCACAAATAAATAAATCAGATTCTTTCACAATATCATTTATATATTTAACGGGCCTTGTGTCAGTGACATAGGATATTTTAACAGTCTTTCTCGGTTCACCTAAAACCATGTCCGGAGTAATTGTTTTATTGTCAATTAACACGTTGTTTCCCTCATGAAGTTTTCTCCACAGCTTGACAGGAATATTGAGCTTTTCCGCTTTTTCAGGCTGAAAATGCGGCTTTAAAAATAATTCAAATGAATATCCCACACAATTTATGTGATGCTTCAATGGAATCGATGTAATTTTAAGACCTATCCGCTCAAACTCAGTAGGTTTTAAATCATGAAGCTCTGCAATTCTAACTTCATAAGGAAGAAAGCCGCACACAACAAGCAAAGAGTTTATAATGCCGGTACTTCCTCTTGGAGCAACAATATATAAAGGTTCTGTGCGTCCGTTATTTCCTATGGTGAGTAAAAGCCCAGGAAGTCCTAAAATATGATCAGCATGACAATGGGTAAAAAGTATAGTATCAATTTTGCTCATGCTTAATTTGCCTTTACGAAGTGAAATTTGAGTTCCTTCACCACAGTCAATGAGAATTGATTTCCCGTTATATTCAATGAGACAGGATGCTAAAAATCTATCAGGCAGTGGAACCATGCCTCCTGTACCTATAAGTGTTATATCTATCATTTTATCACCTTGTTATTTTTCTAATATCATTATATCTGTTTTTTCATTTATTATCAATAAATATTATATTAAAATAAGCATTGCTATGCATATAAGTGAAGATATTATTCCGTGTATAAATTTATAACCAATATAGCTTTTAATGTTGAAATCAAATTCATTTATTACAGCCATTGTTTGAAAAATTACTGACATTCCTGAAAAACTTATAAGAAAGTTAATGACTGTTAGTTTAATTTCCATTGGAACAAAAGGTGATGATGATATTATGCTGCAGCCGTTTGTAACTTCCAAGAATCCTACAAACAATGAATAAACAATATGGCTCATATTTGAGTTTAAGGATAACAATAAAGTAAGTGATTCTATACTGTTGTCAAAAAAATTGGAAAATACAGAAAAAATAACTATTACTCCTCCTACTGACAATATGCCCGTTACAGATTTATAAATTGCATTGCTGAATGCTTCATTAAAAGTGACAGACTTTTGTTTTGCTTTCATATTCACGGACAACCTAGGCTCGTTTTTAACCATTAATAAACTAAGTATAATTGCTCCAAGAAAGTGGGGAATTGCTATGTATTTATATAGGCTGAAATTTCCAAGCATTGAAAAAGCTACAGCTCCTGCTATAAATTGAAAACTGCAGTCATTGGCAAATACAACCAAATAATTGGCTTCCGTTTCATTTACTCTTTTGTTGTTTGCCATTATATTTACAGCCATTGCTCCTGATGGATAACCTGAAATAAAACTAATGAAAAACGGAATAAGAGCATATTTGTTTTTAAACATTTTATTTGAAATTGAAGACATGCGTCCAAACAAGCTGTATAAGAAATTGTATTGCAGTAAAATGTTAGAAAGTATTGACATAGGAAATAAGAATGGAATTATATTATAAACCCATATTTTAAGTCCGTTAAATGCACCTTCAGATACAATTTCAGGTTTCATAATAAAAAAGCATATTAATATTAAAATTAAAATAGGTATAAAGTTTCTCCTGAACATAATACAACCCCCATTACATATTTTATTGTATATGTGGGGGTTATATGCTTTTTATTTACAGTTTAACATATATTGCATTTTGTGTATATTCCTGATTAATTTCCTTGTTTTTAAATGGCAGATAAAATAAATCAGTAGATTTGTTTGTAAGTTTAAAAACATTCACATCATCAGCAAAAATATTGTTCTTTCTATAGTCAGCATAACGATTTATTGTTGAAGTTCCAGTGCCTTGAATAAGCTTGATTATTTGCCTTCCAACATCATTAAAAGCTAATATTTTAATATATTTTTGATTATAAGGTAACATAAAATCATTTATGTCAGCATATGTTATGTCCAAAAGTATATTTAATATCATCCTTCTTAATTTAGAATATGTATATCGCTTTGATTTAAGGGATGCTATAAAATCATCAATGTTTTTATGCTTAAATATATTAGCATAAATTTTATTGTTCAAACCTTCAGAAACTTCATATATTTCATTTAATCCGTCAATCCCCATATCAATTATTTTATAATACAAATAATCTAAATAATTATTTAATTTATTAAAACTTTCATGTTCTTCATAAAATTTATCCAGCATTTCAATGCTTTTTAAAGTAAGGGAGTTGGAGTACTCGCAAGAGCCGCTTAATATGCTTTTCCTGATAGCAGTAGCACTGTCGTAATGTCCCGTAAGGTTTTCATCGTTATGATTCTTTCCCATTCGTTTTACAGGCACAAAATCCCAATTTAAATTTTGCTTCATAGTGCTTTTTATATATTCTATAGCAAGAACATTGTTAGGTGAAATTATGGCTTCTTTTGCTGAATCACCCAGCAAGGATACTAAAACATTTGACAAAGCATTGGGATATGATATTCCTTTTTTCATTTCTTCTTTAAGCATTTTATTGTATATGGGACTATTAAGTTGTGCCGCAGCAACTTTTTTTAAAAGTAAAGTATTATCACTTTCACATCCAAAACTTAAGGCTGTAACAGGAAGTTTTTTCAGCTCACTTATTGCAGCTGAAGAAAACATTTCTGCATTTTGGCATGAAAATGGCATGGGAAGTTCAATGACCAAGTCAGCACCCCCATAAACAGCAGCTTCTGCCCGCTTAAATTTATCTACTATTGCAGGTTCACCACGCTGTACAAAATTTCCGCTCATAACAACTGCCAAGCCTTCACAGCCTGACAATTCTCGTGCTTTTTTTAATTGATATTCATGTCCCATGTGAAATGGATTATATTCAGCTACAACACCTGTTATTTTCATAAGACCACCATTATTAATTAATATTTATACTATTATATCTTAATGATATTTTATTACAAAGTCAAATATTATAGATATTATTTGTATTATTTGTAAAAGTGCATTTTTTATAGAATTTTGTTTGATTTTTGCTTTATAAATGTTATAATACTTTAGGTTAACGGTAAATTGTAAATAACAATAAATGGTGAGAAGATGAGCGTAACATTTATAATAGGCGGTGCAAGAAGCGGAAAAAGTACATTTGCTGAATTAAAAGCAAAGGAATATGCTGATAAAGTATTATATTTGGCAACAGCTATAGTAACAGACCAGGGTATGGCTGACAGAGTTAAAAAGCATCAGCAGCAGCGTCCAAAGTCATGGAGTACAATTGAAATGTATTCGAATTTTAATACTCTTTTAAATTGTAATGAGTTTATAGAATCAGAAGCTATTCTTATTGACTGTATAACAACATTGATTGGAAACTTCATGTTTGACAGCAAGCTTGATTTTGACAATTGCAATGTTGAAGAAGTAAATAAACTTGAAATGAAAATCACTGAAGAAGTGATGACATTGATAAATGTATGCAATGAAAACAACAAAAAACTAATTATTGTTTCTAATGAAACCGGTATGGGTGTTGTTCCGTCTTATTATATGGGGAATTATTTCAGAGACATAAGTGGAAGAATTAACAGCAAAATCGGAAGTATTTCAGATTTTATGTATTTTGTTTTTTCTGGTATGCCCATAAAGCTCAAGCACAAGGGAGAAATGGTGAAATGGCCTCAGGATTTTTAATTCTCATTTCGTTTTTCACACGAATTCCTATTGGCAGAAAAATCGAATTCAATGAGGAAAATTTCAAAAAAGCATTAAGCATATATACCTTAATGGGAGCTGTAATTGGATTGTTATTGTCATTGCTTTATTTGATTTTTAATAATACATATACTGTTTTCATAAGGGGACTTGTTCTTGTAATTGGCTACATAATAATTACTGGAGTAATTCATATTGATGTAGCAGCTGATACGTC
>JBASLQ010000181.1:0-2451 GCA_049656425.1 Sedimentibacter sp. | reverse complement strand
CTATTGTAGCCGGAATGGCAAGGTTAAAAATTTTCTTTGATTTTTCATTAAATTTCATTTATTTCACTCTGCCTTTTTAATAATGTCTTACTTCATTCAATGATTTTAGTCCTTCTATTTAATTTTAGTTTATTCATCCTTCGAAGCTAACAACAAAGCAGAATTGATAACAACAGCTACAGAACCCGCATTATGAACCAAGGCACCTGTAATTGGATTTAGGACGCCCATTACAGAGAGTACAACTGCTACAAAGTTAAGAAACAAAGATATAATAATATTGACGGTAATTTTACGCATAACTTTCTGTGAAATTTTAATTAGATATGGTATTCGTTGAATATCATCACTGACTAAAACAGCATCAGCTGCTTCCACCGCAATGTCACTTCCAATTCCGCCCATTGCTACACCAGCATAGGCCGATTTCAAAGCTAATGCGTCATTAATCCCATCGCCAATCATGCAAACATGCTCACCCAAGTTTTCATACTTTTCAATTGCTTTCATTTTATCTTCTGGTAGAAGGTTGGATTTCACATTCGTAATACCAATCATACTAGCTATGTGTTGAGCTGTAGATGGATTATCCCCTGTAAGCAGTATAGGGTCAATGTTAAGATCCTTAAGTCGAGTAATCATTTCTGGAGCATCCTCACGTAATGTATCAGAAAGAACAAGGAAACCAACTAATATATTATCTATTCCAACAAATACAGTAGTGGCACCTTCGCTTAAATAGGATTCGGCAGCTTCGTGCACCTGTTCAGTAACCTTAATTCCCAAATTGTTTAACATATCTGCTTTTCCAACAACAACATTTAAATCATCAATAGAAGCTTTTACTCCTTGACCAGCAAGCAACAAAAAATTCTGTGGTTCTATGATACTGCCACCCTGTGATTGATAATATGAGAGGATTGCTTTTCCAATAGGATGCTCTGAACGCTGTTCCACGGAGGCAGCATAATACAACAGCTTTTCTTCCTTTATATTAGAATCAAAACTCCTCACAGCAATAACCTTCAATTTTCCATGTGTAAGCGTGCCGGTTTTATCAAAAGCGATATGTAGTACTTTAGAGATTCGTTCAAGAGCATCTCCGGATCGGATAATGATGCCATATTTTGTAGCATTTCCAATTCCAGCCATTATTGCCGTAGGAGTTGCTAAAATAAAAGCGCATGGACAGAACACAACTAATACAGTTACTGCACGGATGATTTCTCCTGTAACAATAAAAGTTATGATAGCTGTTGCTAGGGCTGCCCAAACCATCCATGTTGCCCATCTGTCAACAATGCTTATAATAGGAGCCTTATTTGCATCTGCTTCTTTTACAAGTTTAATCATTCTTTGTAGTGAACTATCCTTGCCAACTTTTGTTGCTTTCATTTTAAAAGTTCCAAACTGATTGACAGTTCCACTTGTTACCATGTCTCCAACCGTTTTGTCTATCGGTAATGATTCGCCAGTCATAACAGATTGGTCAATTGAAGTCTCTCCAGAAAGGATAACCCCATCAACTGCAATGGTTTCTCCTGCCAGCACAACAAGGGTATCACCATAAACCACCTGATCAGAGGGGATAACTGTCTCAAGCCCATCACGTACTACTCGTGCAGTCTTAGGTGTGAGCCTAATTAGCTTTTCAATACCTTCATGAGCCTTCCTTGCAGTTCCGTTTTCTAGTAACGCCCCTATTGCCATGATAAAAGCGACTTCACCAGCAGCAAAATATTCTTTAATGTATATTGATGCAATTAATGCAATAGATACTAGAACATCCGCCTTTATATCATGGTCAAACACCAATCCTTTAATTGCACCTAAAATAATTGGAATACCACACAATACAACTGCTATCCATGATACATCAAATGGTATGGATGTCTCAAACCAACCTAAGAGACTAAAAACCAATGCCATACCAGAAATAATTACAAATATAAGATTTCGTTTATCTTCTTCTAAAAGCCATTGTTTTATTTGTTTCAAGATATTCACACCCTTCTTGATTTTCACTTTAAAAACTTGTCAACAGCATTGTTTAAGTCTTCTAGAATCTTTTTATCTCCTGTTTCTACAGCATCTACTACACAATTATTGATATGATCTTGTAAAACAATTTTACCAACATTATTTATTGCAGATCGTACCGCTGAAAGCTGAATTAAAATCTCGCTGCAGTCTCTGCCTTCTTCAAACATAGTTTTTATTGATTCCATATGTCCAATTGCTCGGGACATCCTGTTTATTACCTTCTTCGTCTCTTGATGATTGTGTTTATGTTCTGAATTCATATTATTAATCCTCCTTTCATATCCCCCCATGGAGGATATGAAAAGTATACTGCTATAATACCTCTTTGTCAATAAAAATACAAGTTACTTTCATTTCCCTATCTAGTTAACCTTATTATTTCCGCTGCTGTGTGCCCATGGACTGCAT
>JBASLQ010000180.1:0-1670 GCA_049656425.1 Sedimentibacter sp. | reverse complement strand
TGATTCAATAATCTTAAAAAAATCTTCTTTTCTGTTATTAGCCAAATATACTTCTTTTTGTACATCCTGCAGGTAATCATACTCACTTTCGTCATATATTTGCAATGGATCTTTAGTTTCAGGTTCTGTGTCACTGTTAATAGTCTTGAATATTTCTTTTGGTTCTTCATCTATAGTTTCTAATAAGCTGCTTTCGTCGCTGCTCTCACTAAATGTTTTTTCCAAGAATATATTGAAGTAAGACATCACTTTGTCTAATGCACTTAATTCCTCATCTGCACCATCTTTATCAGTATTATAATTAATAGAGATTGTAGTAATTTCCTCTCCGGACTTCCTCTTCTCTGATAAATTATATACATAACTGTAACCGATAAAAAGTATTGCCAGACAAACTACAGACATAGCCATATAAAATTTTGCACCGCTTTTATTTTTTCTTCGTCTTTTCATGATTCAACTCCACATATTTTCTCAATAGTAATATATTAATATATATGTGTATTGTTTCCTGAATAACACTGTTATTTTTTACAATTACATTACGGTTTTGGTTAATATCCGGGATGCACTGCTTTATTAATTGATTCAGCCAGCATATCAGATAAAATATCAATAAGTTCGTCTACAGCACTTGGAGTTACTATAGATTCACCATACATTGGACTTAATATCTCCTTTATGAACATATGCTTTTCGTTATATTCCAAATCACTTAAAATACCCATTATTTGACCGACATCATCTGTTTTATCTTTTAATGCTTCCTCCATCAATTCAATAGTATCATTTACTATTGTTGCTGTATCCACAACTGTAGGTATTCCTATTGCAACTACTTTTATTCCTATAGTTTCTTTGTTCAATGATCCTTGCATGTTTCCAATTCCAGATCCCGGTTCGATGCCTGCATCTGTTATTTGAACAACAGAACAAAGTCTTCTCATTTTTCTCGAAGCAAGAGCATCTATTACAATAAGAAGTGTAGGTTTTATTTTATCTACTACGCCGATTATGGTATTAATAGTTTCAATTCCTGTCATACCCAATACCCCTGGCTCCAAAATGCATACTTCATTGTAATCTTCATCGAATTCTTTATTATAAGCTTTAAAATACTGCCTTGTTACTTTTATTTTATCCAATGTCCTTGGTCCTAATGCATCTGCAGTTATATTTCTGTTTCCAAGCCCTACAACCAGGATTCTTTCTCTTTTTAATCCGGACACATCTTTGATTGCTTGAGAAAGTATTGATATAACTTCCTGTCTTGATTCATCAGTAAGACTTTTAAGACTTTTTGTTTCATATGTTACATACTTTCCTTTTTTCTTTCCCACTGTTTTTTCTGCGTAATCATCCAAGATTTCAAGTTCAACTACTTCTCCGTGGCTGTAGTTTTTAGTTTCAAGTTTTATCCCTTCAACTTTTTGTGCCAATGATTCATTTGCTTCATAAGCTAAATCTGTTCTGTACATACATTTATTCCTCCGTATTTGTCATGTCCTAATCAATGCAATTGCAATTTTAATATACAAAATTTATAATGTAAAAAACTTCTTGAAATTTTAACAAATCTATATTATATTATGTATATTAGATTTATTATTGAAATTTTTCTATTTTTTATTCTTTACTCTTGATTTTTGTCAAAATACCTTGTATAATTG
>JBASLQ010000179.1:0-4246 GCA_049656425.1 Sedimentibacter sp. | reverse complement strand
CCGTCCCCACGATTTATGGATTTTTCAAGAGCTTCTGCCGTTTTCACTTCTATGAGTGCCCTGATATTTTTTTGTTTTGCAAATTGTATTAATTCACTGATATTTAATTCTCCTTCAAAAAGTACCTGATGGTCTTTTGTACCTGCAGCATCATGGATGTGCATGTGAACAATTTCATTTTGATGCTCCATTAAATATATTTTGTCCGTAAAGCCGCTTACAGCGTCGTGACCTACATCCCAGGTGAGCTTTATATTTGAATATAAAAGAGCTTTGTCCAGAGCTTTTTGAATATATGTTTTTCCGAAATTGCTGCTGTTTTCAATTGCCAGAATTATGTCGTTTTCTCGTGCCTTTTGTGACAGTGTACTTATTGATTTAATGAAGTTATTTTGAAACTCTTCTGAATATTGATCGTATATGTATACTTTTTTATCCGGAAGAGTCATTTTAGCCCCTTCAATAATATGCATATTTAAAAGCTTTACTCCTGCTTCTCTTGCCCATTCTATTGTGTCAGAAAAAAGCTCAACATAACCTTGTCTTACACTTTCGTAAAATGTTCCTAAATCAGCATCATCCGGCATATGCATTGTAAATTCAATATTTGTTTCTTTGGATATTTTTCTGAGTTCTGCCGGATTTAAATTTTGTATAAAATTATATGGCAGGTTCATGTTAAACTCTATGAAGTCCAATTTTAATTTCAAGCACAAATCAACCAATTCATTTATTGTTTTATATTCTACCAATGCTGGCATTCCTAGTTTCATGTTATGCGCTCCTTAATGTAATATTTATTGTGATATACTATTGCAGGGAACAACCATCGTGTAATTTTACGGCATTAAAATATTCAATTCTTCTTCCGTCAAATGGCGATATTCCCCTAATTTCAATGTATCATCTAATTTCAACGGTCCCATGGATACCCTTTTTAAATATGTCACTTCATTATTGATTGCAAGGAACATTCTTTTTACTTGATGAAATTTTCCTTCCTTTATGGTCAATAAGCATTTTGAAGGATAACCTGATTCAATTATATGCAATTTTGCAGGCAATGTTTTATAATTTTCTTCTGTTAAAATTACTCCTTCTATAAATGATTTCACATCATCTTCAGTAACTTCTTCAGCTGTTTCAACATAATACGTTTTATCCACATGCTTTTTAGGAGATAATAAATCATGAGCTAATTGACCGTTGTTTGTAATTAAAAGCATACCTTCCGTATCCTTATCCAGTCTGCCTACCGGGAATGGTTCATAAAACTTATCTTCATCTTCTAACAAATCAATAACTGTTTTATCGTAATTGTCTTCAGTTGCTGAAACAACTCCTTGAGGCTTGTTCATCATTAAATAAATGTATTGCACATAATTAGCTGTCTCGCCTTTATATTTCACTGCATCTTTATCTGTATCTATTATTTTAGAACTGTCTTTTTCTGTTACATCATTTATTTTAATCCAGCCTTTTTTTGCATCTTGCTTAATTTGCTTTCTTGTTCCAAGCCCTATGTTAGACAGCATTTTATCGATTCGCAGTTTCATGTCTACCTCTGTGTTAATTTATTTATAGTACTTATTATAACATTTGTAAAGTTGGTGTCAATGAAACATTTAAACATATTGTCACCAACAAAATCAAGATTATATCTCGTTGCAATAATAACGATTTTCTTTGATATTTCTTTGGCTCTTGCTTGTTTTTTTGGGATGGGGGCATTAATTGAAGCAGTTCCATTTATAAAAATTTTATTTTTAGGAGTGGGATCTGTTGCGATTATTTGGATTGGAATACAACTTATACGTTCAACTCCAAAATTGAGCAATTCAGTTGATACTAAGAAGACACTTGCTCAAGTTGCATTATCATGTTTTCTGGTAACATGGGCAAATCCTCAGGCTCTTATTGATGGAACTATGTTGTTTGGCGGTTTTCGTGCATCACTTTCTGCTGACATGGCAAAGTATTTTATTATCGGTTCTTCTTTATCATCAATTGTTTGGTTCCTGGGCCTTGGAACTATTGTGAGTGTATTTAAGAAAGTATTCAATGAAAAGGCTTTGAAAATTATTAATATTGCATGCGGCATCATTATTATTTATTACGGAATTAAATTAGGAATTGAATTTTTTAGTACAATATAATTTAAGGGGCGGTTTCTATTGAAACCGTCCTATATTTCAAAATTATTTTTCATAAAATACATTTGCTCCGATTTTTTGGAGCTTTTCTACTATGTTTGAATATCCTCTTTTTATATGATACACTTCTGTAATTTCTGTTTCTCCCTCGGCTAAAAGTCCTGCTATTATCAGCGCTGCTCCTGCTCTTAAATCAGTTGCTCTAACTTTTGCCCCGCTTAGTTTGCTGTTTCCTTTTAAAACTGCGCTGCTTCCTTCAATTTTTACTTCTACCCCCATACGCATCATCTCATTGGCATGCATAAATCTGTTTTCAAATATTGTTTCATGTATAATGCTTGTACCTTCTGCAATAGAAAGCATCGCCATGAATTGAGCCTGCATGTCTGTTGGAAACCCGGGATATGGGAGTGTTTTAATATCCACTGGCTTTATTATGCCGTTTGATGACACTCTGATTTTATCATCATATTCTTCAACTTTGGCGCCAGCTTCTCTAAGCTTTGCTATTACCGGCTGCAAGTGACTTGAAACAACATTTTCTATTATTACGTCTCCACCTGTTGCAGCTGCAACAACCATATATGTGCCTGCTTCTATTCTGTCCGGTATAACTGTATATTCTGTTTTATGGAGTTTCTCAACTCCTTTAATACGAATTGTTTTTGTTCCGGCTCCTATAATGTTGCCGCCCATACTGTTGATAAAATTTACCAAATCAACTATTTCAGGTTCTTCTGCTGCATTTTCAAGTATTGTTTCACCTTCGGCCAAAGTTGCAGCCATTATAATATTTTCAGTAGCTCCTACACTTGGAAAATCAAGATATATGTCACTTCCTATTAATTTTTCTGTAACAGCATTAACATACCCATTTTCAGATTTAATTTCTGCTCCAAGATATTTAAATCCCTTTAAATGCAAATCTATTGGTCTTGAACCGATAGCACAGCCTCCCGGCATATATACTTTTGCACATTTGCATCTGGTTAAAAGTGGTCCCATTACTAAAAAAGATGCTCTCATTTTACTTATTAATTCATATGGTGCTTCACAAGTTGCTATATTTTCAGCTTTTATTTTCAGCATGTCATTTCCTATTTTTTCAACCTTTGCTCCTAGTGCTTCAAGAAGTTTACACATTACACTAACATCCTGCAAATATGGTATATCATGAATTAAACATTCTTCCTCCGATAAAAGAGTTGCTGCCAAAATTGGCAAAATTGAATTTTTAGAACCGTCAACCTTTATTGTACCTTTAAGACCAAGGCTTTTTTTTACAATTATTTTTTCCATGTTTCTCCTTAAAAATCAATATATGTACTGCAAAATTTTCATTTTTCAACAAAAAATTAAGTTATTTTTTAGACTTGTATATAATAACACTTTTAAAATATTTTTTCAATTAAAAAATTTTACTTATATTAAATATTTAAGGGAATTTATATAAACTTTGACAAGTATATGGGCAAAAAAAACGTATGATTAAAATAAAAGGATTTTCAATTTTTATAATAATATTCAATTAATTAAAAATAAAGGTTCCAATTAAAAAACCTTTTCATTATATTGTTTCAACAACGTTGTTTTGTAATTCGTTTAAGCTATCAGGTATAAGATTTATATTAAATGTTGATAATTATCTTTTTTAGCACTTCTAATATAATAATCATTTATTACAAATGCATCTGAACATATTAAATATTCATAATCAACATAATTTTGTTTATATGTTTGAGCCTCATTTATCAACACACCTTTAACTCGCTCTTTAAATGTAATATCTATCATTTGTAATTTCCTCAAAATTAAAAGGGATGATATAATATCATCCCTTTAATGATTTTTAACAGTTATCTCTGCAATGGGAATGAGTTTTAGGTCTTCATCCCGACCAATGGGTATGAGTTTTACGTCTTCATCCCGACTTGCATTAATTATTAATTTACTATATTATAAAGCATCTTGGACAAGTTTGTCAATAAAATTTAGTAAATTAATAAAATTATCATAACCAATATTATATTAATTATTATGATTTTTGTTATTATATTATGACAATTATATAAATTTGTTAATCACTTAATACC
>JBASLQ010000178.1:0-3397 GCA_049656425.1 Sedimentibacter sp. | reverse complement strand
GGGTTGGGACAGCTACAACTCTCGCTATTTCTACGGATATACCGGTTATTTTGCCGCAACCTACAATCCTTATGTTAAAGTAGATTTACCTGTTTATCTTTATTTTTAAATGCTATTGATCTTATTTTGTGTTTTTTTGTTTTCTTAATTTTAATTCATTGTTTCTCTGTTTTATTCATTTAGTTTCTGAAAGTACTCATTATAATACCATAACTTTAGGATAAATTCAACCTGAAAATTATTTAATTTAACCATTTCAGTTCACTTAAGTTATTGAAATATGGGTTGTATATTACAACTGCAAAATGCTTACAGAGCAAGCTAAAAAAGGCGAGGACTACAGTAAATTCATTCAATGTGTAAGCATAAGTATAGCAAATTTCTGATCATCTTCTGGCAGCATTTCCATCAACTCTATAGTTTTTGCTGTAATTTTTGACATAGTATATCTTAACCTGAACAATGTTATTCTTAATATTTCTTACTAATAAAAATGATTGCCATCGAATATTGAATAGGAAGTAATAATAAAAGATAGCAAAATGTTATATTTAATGTTAATATATTTATGCACTGGTTATTGCTAGTTTAATAAAACATGAAAATATAAAAATAGCAATCTAATTAATAATATAATAGGGGAAGAATAATATGATCTTAATCACCGGCGGAACCGGCTACATCGGTTCACATACAGCAGTAAAACTACTAGAGCAAAATGAGGACATAATAATCCTAGACAACCTATACAACTCAAAACTAGAAGTCCTAAACAGCATAGAAACCATAACAAACAAAAAACCAACCTTCTATCAAACTGATTTACTAGACATAGAAGACTTAGAAAAAATATTCCAAGAAAATCAAATAGACTGCGTAATACACTTCGCAGGTCTAAAGGCTGTTGGAGAATCAGTAGAACAACCGCTGAAGTATTTCAACAACAACATAACAGGTACAATCAACCTGCTTATGACAATGCAAAAATACAACTGCAAAAAAATCATATTCAGCTCATCTGCAACTGTATATGGTACTGCTGAAACTATGCCATTAAATGAGAATTCACCACTTGGAGTAACTAATCCTTATGGAAGGACTAAGCTAGTAATTGAGGAGATGCTGAGGGATTTGTATGCTTCCGACAATGGTTTTGGTATAGTGCTGCTTAGATATTTTAACCCTATAGGAGCGCACAAAAGCGGGCTTATAGGAGAAAATCCAAACGGCATACCAAATAACCTTATGCCATATATCTGCAAAGTTGCAAAGGGAGAACTTCCGCAGCTTAATGTGTTTGGAAATGATTATGATACCGTTGACGGAACAGGCGTGAGAGACTACATACATGTGGAAGATTTGGCTGAAGGTCATGTGAAGTCACTAAACAAAATCAAAGACATTAACGGGTTATACACATATAACTTGGGAACAGGAATCGGATATAGTGTGCTGCAGGTTGTTAATGCCTTTGAAAATGCAAACAAAATTAAAATTAATTATAAAATCGCTTCGCGTAGATCTGGAGATGTGGCTACAGTCTATGCGGATACTAAAAAAGCAGAAGAAGAATTAGGTTTCAAAGCTAAGTACAACATAAATGACATGTGCAGGGACTCATGGAAGCACTATGATATTTGACGTCTACGATCCAGAGGATTTTTTGTTAAATCTGAGTGTGTGATTTCCAAGTCATCAGAACTTGAAATGTTTTCCATTAATATTTCTAGTAAAGCTAAAAGCAACCTTTTATTCATATTGTCAAGTTTACGAAAGTTGGATAAAAGGATTTTTTCATTTTTATCTACATTACTTTTAAATAACTTTGAAGTACTGGTATTAGAATAATCTTTCCCAGTTAAAATGTAGTCAGTAGAAACGTTAAAGTAGTTCGCAATTTTTATAACTGCATCAGTTGAAGGTTTAGCCCTACCTTTTTTCCAATCAGTTACAGCACTGTTGGAAAGCCCTAATTCATCTGTTAGTTTTTTTGCCGGGATACAATTTATTTTTAGTAGTTCAAGTATACGTTCTATCATATTGTTCTCCTTAAAATTAGTTAGAAAATAGCAGAAAATATTTTAAATTCTACAAAATTCTAGTTACAATATATAATATCGACATAAAATTTTAAAATATTACAAATTTACAATAAATAATTAAAATAATATTCGTTTTTTTTACCTGACCAGTAAAATGTTTATAAATAGCCAGTTGTTTATACTAATTTCTATCATGAAGAGAGAGATTCCAAAAAAAGGAACCTCTTTCTTTTGTTCTTCTATCATAGTACTCATCTAATTATAGAAAATAACAGAAAATGTTTGACGTTCTGCAAAATTCTAGTATAATAGTAATAGTTACAAATAATACGTTTATTACCATATACTTCTACTATTTTAAGAAAATTAATCAATTTATTTACGCATTTTACAAAAACTTTTTTTTAATTATAAAATGTCGAATCATGTAGATGTATGAAACATTTTAATAATATATAACATAGACAAGGAAAGATTAAACAAGGGAAGTGCTGAATTTTTATAAGGAGGGCTTATATGAATGCTAAAACTGCTGATTCAGTTGAAATGAGTGAAAAATTAAAGGAAAGTGAATCGCTTTTCAGAACGATATTCGAACAAGCACCAATAGGTATTTCAATAGGAAATAACGATAATTATATTACTAAAAACAATATATTACCAAATGTTAACCCTATGTTTGAAAAAATAGTAGGTAGAACTAAAAAGGAATTTAACAGTGTTAGCTGGACAGACATTACTCATCCTGACGACTTATCCGCTGACTTGGAAAATTTTTTGAAATTTAAAACTGGAGTCGTTGATAGTTATTCTTTAGAAAAACGTTATATTAAGCCGGATGGTTCTGACGTATGGGTTAACATGACTATGGTTCCTCTTAAAATAAACAATAATTCAGATTATAATCACTTGTGCACAATCGAGGACATTAGCCAACGTAAATATATTGAAAAAGTATTGTATGAAAGCGAACGCAGTAAGTCTGTGCTTCTCTCAAACATCCCTGGAATGGCTTACAGATGTAACTATGACAAAGACTGGACTATCCAGTTTGTTTCAGAAGGCTGCTATGCTCTTACAGGATATAAATCAGAAAATCTGCTTTATAACAAGGATTTGTCTTTCAATGATTTAATTGTAGCAGAGTATAGAGATAAGCTATGGAATGAATGGTCATATATACTGTCAATAAAAACACCATTTAGGTATGAGTATGAGATTATTACAGCCGATGGCAATAGAAAATGGGTTTTAGAGATTGGGCAGGGTGTTTATGATACTAATGGGAATGTTGAAGCACTTGAGGGAATAATCATTGATATTACAGAACAAAAAGAAAGAGAATATCATATTAA
>JBASLQ010000177.1:0-6312 GCA_049656425.1 Sedimentibacter sp. | reverse complement strand
AATGATTGAAATTGCCACAAGAGTTATGCTTGGAGAAAAATTAAAAAACATGGAATATGGAACAGGATTGTATAAAGAATCTGAGCTTGTGGCTGTTAAAGTTCCTGTATTTTCAACTCAGAAACTTGACGGAGTTGATGTTAGCTTAGGACCTGAAATGAAATCTACAGGAGAAGTTCTGGGCGTTGGAAAAGACTACAATGAGGCATTGTATAAAGGATTTATTGCTGCAGGAGTGAAAATGCCTGATAAAAACAAAAAAATTTTGGCGACAATAAGAGACATGGATAAAGATAACTTTAAGCCTATTGCGTTAAAATTAAATCAGATGGGATATAAATTTGTTGCTACTGAAAATACAGCCAAATATCTCAATGAAAATGGAATAAATGCAGGCACAGTAAAGAAAGTAAGAGAAGCAAAACCAAATTTAATTGATTATATAAGAAGCGGCGATATTGGCGTAGTGATTGATATACCAACAAAAGCTAATGATGTGAGCACTGACGGGTTCAGAATCAGAAGAACGGCAGTTGAAGCTTCAATAAATGTATTCACTTCTTTGGATACCATATCAGCATTGACTGATATAATGGAAACAAACATTTCAATTGAAGATGTAGATGTTTATAATATCTCTGAGTAGAAATTATTGCTTGAAAAAACTTTAGTATTGTGTTATCATTAAGTCCGATGGGGATAGATAGGTGCTGGTGTGCCTCCTGGTCTTCAAAACCAGTCGCGGGGCGTTAGTAGCGTCCTGGGTGGGTTCAATTCCCACATATTCCCGCCATTTAAGGAGAATAGCGATGCATAGAAATGTATTGGTATGTGTTACACAGCAAAAAACATGTCAAAGACTTATAGAACATGGTGTTGAGTTGTCCAAAGACGATGATGGCAGCAATTTATATGTTATACATGTGGTTAATGAAAATGACAAGCTTTTATATAATTTAAGTGATGGAGATGCTTTAGAGTATTTATTTGAAATTACTAAAGATGTTGGAGCAAATTTAATAGTAAAAAGATCAAAGGATGTTATAAAGGCAATTGTGGATTTTGCAGTTGAAAAGGAAATAACCCATATTGTTTTAGGTAATTCTAAAACAAGTGATTCTGCAAATAATTTCGCAATGAAGCTTCAAAAAAAACTACCAAACAGAGAATTTGTACTGTAGAAATATAATATGAGCAGATTTTATATTATTATAAAATTTCTATTAGACAAAAATGTTCCTTTAAAGGAAAAATGGTGGGTAATAATTCCTTTGATTTATATTTTTAGTCCTGCAGATTTAATTCCTGCTCCTGTTTTAGGATTCAGTATCATTGATGATGCTGTCATGCTGGCGTTTCTTCTCACTGTAGTTTTTAAGAAAACAAAAAAATATTATTTTGAAAACAGCGAAAACAAGAAAGAAAAAGAAGGTAAAGATTTTAAGGAAAATATTGTTGAAAATGTTGAATATGAAATAAAAAAAGATGAGGAATAACAACCTCGTTTTTTTATTGTAAAAAATTACAAAAATGTCTTTATTTTTGTCGAAATTCTTGTTAATATATAATAAAGAATATTCGGAGGTAGGCTTATGAATAATAATTATAAGATTATCCGTACTATTTTTGAAAATGTATACCAAAGAGTTTTGGAATGCAAGGACAATGATACGGGTGAAATATTTTACAGCAATGTAATAACGAGCCAAAAGGTGATAAATCTTATTAACATAGAAGAACTTAAACAAATCTCATCTAACATCTTGGAATGCTACAATACAGAAGATCGCATTTATATTTTTACAAAGCCTTTAAAAACCGAATTCAAAGGAATCAGAGAGTATTTAGTAAAAAGCCTTACAATGAAACAGCAGTTTAATTTATCATCGAAAGTCATTGGTCTAGGATCTGATATATTCAACATGACAGATGTTGTTCAGCAAAAAATTCTTGATTTGGACAGGTTGTATGTTGATGAAAATGATAATATTCTGGTGGACTGCAATCTTATTTTTGAACAGGAATATGACATAGCAGACAATGAGACTTTTAAGCGTCTTGGCAATATGATTCATTTTATATTTTCAGGTACTGAAATAGTTGATTACAATATTTCAGATACCATACCACCGGATATATTAAAAATAATTGTCAGATGCATCACAAGAGAATATATGTTTCCAAACGATGTATTAAACGAACTTAAAGGTTCGCCTATATATGTTATGATATTTGGTGCTGAAACATTAAATGATGTGAAGCCTTCTAAAATTCATGAGGAAAAGCAACAAAGTACTGTACATAGAAAAAATTCCAAAGTATATGAAAATAATGAAAATAATGAAAATAATGAAGATAATGACGATAATGACGATAATGAAAAAAGTTATGAAGATGACAGTTCTGTGCTTGATATTTATTTAAATGACAATAATGCAAATGAAAAATACGAAAGACGAAAAGCAGGAATATTATCACATAAGGAGTTTTTAAGAGCAGCTTTGTCTATCTTAATAGGTGTGCTGGTTTTACTCATTGGAAATTCTTTAATTAAAAATTTTAATAAAGGAAAAGAGGTTTCAGCAGGAACAGGAAGCGATGAAGAAAATCAACAAAATAAAGAATCTGAAACAAATAATGACAGTCCGGAAGGAGAAGCACAACAACCTTCAACATCAATAAGTGATTCTACAGAAATGCATTTCAATGATGAACTGCTTAATAAAGTTGGTTATACAGGCTCTAAGGCAGCAGTAGACAATGACATATATGTTGAAGGACAAAATTCATTAGTTGTTGCAAATGACAGTGAAGGAAAAGTAAAATCTCTTTTTGCCGCAGTAGATTTCACAGATGAGAAATTCAACTACATGCTAAAAAAACAAATAGGTATTGCAGCTAAAACAAAATCCGAAAAAGATGTAACAGCTTTAATTGTGCTTGAAGCATATAAAGATGGAGTTATAACATCAAATTTTCACACATCCATAAATGTTTATGATGATATTTGGTCTCAAGTAACTGTTCCAATAAACGTTACCGATGTAGATTCATTAAATATTTATATAGAATATGAAGGTCAAAATAAAGTATGGATTGATTCCATATACATAGATGTAATTAAATAGCAAAATTTCAGGGAACGACTGAATCATTCCGCTTTATAAACTTAGATCGCTTAAAACCGGTCTTTTGTTTTTTAAAAAAATTTATTTCAAAATCTTAAAAAAACGGAGAACTTTTATAAATATATTTACGTCATAATTAATGGACTGATGCAATAGGTAATAAGAGAGGTGAAATATGGAAATTATTAAAATGGAGAATATCTCCAGACTTTATAAATCAGGTCAAATTCAGGTTGAGGCATTAAAGAACGTTTCTTTTATAATAAAGGAAAAAGAATTTGTTTCAATAATGGGGCCATCCGGCTCCGGAAAATCAACACTTCTTAATTTAGTAGGGTGCCTTGACCATTCCACAAGCGGAACATATGAATTGTCAGGAACACTTGTAGATAAATTAAGTGATTCAAAAATGTCAGAAGTAAGGAATTTGTTCATCGGCTTTGTGTTTCAAAATTTTCATTTACTTCCACGTATGAATGCAATTAAAAATGTTGAAATTCCTTTGATATACAGAGGAATGAACACAAAAGCAAGAAGAGAGCTTGCTGAAAATGCATTGGAAATGGTGGGATTAAAGGAAAGAATGACGCATTTGCCTTCACAATTGTCCGGAGGTCAGCAGCAGAGAGTTGCAATTGCAAGAGCTATAGTCGGAAACCCTGCTATCGTACTTGCAGATGAACCAACCGGTGCTTTGGATACAAAAACCGGTGATATGATTATGGAATTATTTATAGAATTAAACAAAAACAAGGGGATGACAATTGTGCAGGTTACACATGAAGAAGAAATTGCTGAATATGGAAGCCGCATAATAAGATTGGTTGATGGTGAAATAGTATCTGATGAGAGCAGTGGAGGAAAATTAAATGTATAAAAAAATAATATCAATAGCAGTTGTTTTAGCAATAGTATTTTTTGGAGGTTATTTGACTGCCAAACAGTTAGTTCCTGATTCTTCACAGGTTTCAACAGGACCAAGATATGCAACAAAAGCTGTGGAAAGAGGAGATATTAAGCAAGGTGTCAACATAACGGGACAATTAAACGGTAACTGGGGAGGTTCCATTACAGCTCCAAAACCAGATGGAATTACTGATTCAAATGGAGCAAGTGTTTCTGTTACATATACTATAGAAGAAGTTTTTGTTGAACCAAATCAAATGATTAAAAAGGGAGATAACATAATACGTTTATCAGCAGAAAACTTAAATGAAATTTTAAAGGACCTGACAGACAGCATACAAAAAAAGCAAGAAGAAATTCAGGATATACAAGAAGGTATTCAAGATAAAATAGTAGATTTAGAAGGATTAATAAATAAAGATATTACAGATATCGGTCAGGTTAATCCATACGAAGGTATAGTATTTAGTGCTCCTATTAAAGGAAGGTTGACAGAACTTAATGTAGAAGAAGGAGAAAGAGTAGAAAATTATAATATAGCTACCATAGTGGATGACAGTAAAGTGAAAATAACTTTTAAAGTGAATACATATGAATACGGCAGTTTAAAAGTTGGCCAAAAAGTTTTGCTTCAGTATAGAAAAGTTCTGGAAAAAGGAGGAACACAAACTGCTTTTGACGGTTTTTATTTAGGAACAATAAAAAAAATAAATTCTAATCAAGTACCTAATTCAGACGGTATGACTTATGTTCACACCGGAGTAATTGAAGCTGAAAACCCTGGACTTGTACAACCGGGAATGGTTACTGCCATATATACAGAAAATAATGGATTGCCTGCTACAGGATTTTCTTACCAAGGAACAGTTGAGTCCTTTGTAAATGAAAAAAAAGTCACATATGATAGATTTTCTGGCGGAGACAATGCAAATATTATAGCTACAGAAGTGTATGTCAGCACAAATGAATTCGTTGAAGAAGGCGATATATTAGTGCGCATTGCAGGAAGCGATGTTACAGATGTAATTCAGCAGGATGTAGAAAGTATAATGACTGAATATGATAAAATTGATGATGCAAATGATGAAATAGAAAATATTTATGAGAAAATAGACAAAGTTTCTGAACTTACAACAAAGTTAATGGTTACGGCTCCATCTGACGGCATGGTATCTTATGTAAACTACAATGTTGGGGATACAATTCAGGCATCAGAGTCAAGCGATCAATGGTCATTACAGCTTATGGATATGTACAATACGGATGAAATGTTTATTTACACTACAGTAAGCGATCTTGATGTTTTGTATATAAAACAGGATGCACCTGTAACGGTAACTGTTGATGCTCTTCCAGGGGAAGAATATGAAGGAAATGTTATGAGTCTTAATCAGTACACTGACAAAGACGGCAAAACAGTTTATAATGTTCAAATAAAGGTTGTAGGAAGAGAAGGGTTAAGACCTGGTATGAATACAAATTGCTTTGTTGATTCCGGAGAATCTTTTGATACTCTTTTGGTGCCTATAGAATCAGTATTTGAAGAAAACGGCGTACAAAAAGTTGAAATATTAAATAAAGATGGCATAGTGGAGACTGTTGAAATTGAAGCAGGGTTAATGAACGACAAGTTTGTTGAAGTATTAAGCGGTTTAGAAGAAAGTCAGCTTGTTGTAACAGGCAGCACAAAAGATTTAATGCCAAGCCAGTCTGTGCCGGAAAATGATGCGTTGTTACCAAGTACAAATCAATAAGGAGTGATGAAAATGCAAGATAGAGGAAAGATTTCATCCCTTCTCGTTAGGCTGAAGTTTTCTGCTTTGATGGCATTTGACGGCATAACATCCAATTTACTGAGAACATTTCTTACTGTGCTTGGTATTTCCATTGGTGTTGCAGCTGTTATAAGCTTAATGGGCATTGGAGAAGGAGCGAGAAAATCTATAGTTTCTCAGTTTGAAAGTTTGGGAGAAAATGTAATTGTTATAAAGTCAAATGCAGACAACGTTACTTTTGAACCGGAAGAAGCTGACGAGATGGCAGAAAGAGTGACCGGAATTTCATATGCCACTCCTGTAGTATACACAGAAGATACTCCCATAAGATGGAGAAGAGATGAAAGTGAAATGAATATTGTTGGTGTAAATCAGCTTTATCCGGAGATAAAGGATCACGCAGTTGTTTCAGGAAATTTTTTTACATCTCTTCATGTTAAACAAAGATCTCCCGTTGCTGTTCTGGGATATAATGTAGCAAATTCATTACTAAATGGAAGAAG
>JBASLQ010000176.1:0-7645 GCA_049656425.1 Sedimentibacter sp. | reverse complement strand
CTAACAGATAAAGGTATAGAACAGTTCCTGAAAGATTGGGAAACAGTACCTAAGTAACAATTAAGTCGTTAAAAGGAGAAAATTATGAATAATGATGATATGAAAGTCGTAGCGCAAAATATCAGAAAAAATATTTTAACTATGATTCATGAAGCAAATTCAGGACACCCTGGAGGATCTCTTTCAGCGGTTGAAATCGTAACGTATTTATATTACAAAGAAATGAACATTGTTGATCCTAAAGATGAAAATCGCGACAGGTTTGTTCTTTCAAAAGGTCATGGGGCGCCGGTTTTATATTCTGTCCTTATGGAAAAGGGATTTATAAGCAAAGATTTAATTGGAACTTTACGTCAAGTAAATTCTAAACTTCAAGGACATCCGGATATGAGAAAAGTTCCAGGAGTTGAAGCATCAACAGGTTCATTAGGACAGGGACTTTCTATAGCAAATGGCATGGCTCTTGCTTTCAAACTTGATAAAAAAGAAAATAGAGTATTCGCACTTCTTGGAGATGGTGAAATACAGGAAGGAATGATTTGGGAAGCTGCAATGCTGGCAAATCATTATAAACTTGATAACATGACTGCCATATTGGACCACAATGGCTTACAAATAGACGGAAGAAATAATGACGTTATGACTGTTGAACCAATTGATGAAAAATGGAAAGCATTTGGCTGGCATGTAATCAAGGCTGACGGACATGATTTTAATTCACTTGAAAAAGCATTTGAAGAAAGAAAGACTGTAAAGGGAAAACCAGCAATAATTATTGCTGAAACAACAAAAGGAAAGGGCTGCTCATTCATGGAAGATAAAGCTTCTTGGCATGGAAAAGCACCAAATGATGAAGAATTTTGTACAGCAATGGAAGAAATAGGGGGTGGCTTGAATGGCTAAAGCAACAAGAGAAGCATATGGAGAAGCTTTAAAGTTTCTTGCAGTAAATAATCCAAATGTAGTAGTACTGGATGCAGATTTATCTGGTTCAACTAAAACCTCTGAATTTAAAAAAGTAAGTCCTGAAAGATTTTTTAATGTAGGTATTGCAGAGCAAAACTTAATAGGAACAGCAGCAGGTATGGCTATAGCAGGAAAAATACCATTTGCAAGTTCTTTTGCAATGTTTGCAGCAGGAAGAGCATTTGAAATCATAAGAAATACAGTGGCATATCCAAAATTGAATGTTAAAATAGCTGCTACACATGCAGGTCTTACAGTTGGTGAAGATGGAGCATCACATCAGGCAATTGAAGATATAAGTTTAATGAGAAGCATTCCAAACATGACTGTAATAAATCCTGCAGACTGCATCGAAGCGAAACAGGCAGTTTTAAAGGCAGCTGAATATATTGGACCTGTTTATATAAGACTTGGCAGAATGGCAGTTGAAGATGTGTATGATGATTCTTATGTGTTTGAAATAGGAAAAGGTGTTGAGCTAAAAGGCGGCAATGACGTTACAATAATTGCTACTGGAATAATGGTACAAAAATCATTAAAGGCAGCTAAATTATTAAATGAAGAAGGCATTGATGCAAGAGTTATAAATATTCACACAATTAAGCCTATAGACAGAGAAATAATCATAAAAGCAGCTAAGGAAACAAAAGCCATAGTTACAGCAGAGGAACACAGCATAATTGGCGGACTTGGAAGTGCTGTTTTAGAAGTCCTTTCTGATGAATGCCCTGTTCCGGTTAAAAGAGTTGGAGTTTTAGATACTTTTGGAGAATCAGGGAAACCTGAAGATCTTCTTGAAAAATATTTATTGACAGAAGCAAATATTGTCGATATGTGTAAGAAAGTTATTGAAATTAAAAAATAATTATAAATAATAAAGAAATAAGTGTCAAAATTAATATTATGACACTTATTTTTTGATAATTTTTCAATATTAATTAAATTTTGTATAACACGAACTCAAAATAAGTTGAGATATTAATAAAAAATATTAATAAAAAAATATATATTTTTTATTGACATTAATATAACATCAAGGTATAATGATAAATTTGACATATGTTATTGAATAGTGTATAATAATTATAATAGGAGGTAATATAATGTTTAATTTAGGAGATAAGGTAGTATATCCAATGCATGGAGCTGGAATTATTGAAACTATGGAATCAAAGGAAATATTAGGTGAAGTAAAAAACTACTATGTTTTAAAAATGCCAATTGGAGAAATGAAGCTTATGATACCTGTAGATAATGTCGATAACATTGGCTTGAGAAACATTATTGATAAAAGTGTTGTTGAAGACGTATATGATATATTGAAGCAAGCTGCTGTATTAAATGATTCTAACTGGAACAAGAGATTTCGAGACAATATGGTAAAAATGAAAACTGCTGATATTTTTGCAGTTGCACAAGTAGTAAGGGATTTAACATACAGGGATAGAGAAAAAGGTCTTTCAACCGGAGAAAAGAAGATGCTTATAAGTGCAAAACAAATGCTTGTAAGTGAAATTGCTCTTTCAACGGAAATGGACGGCATTGCTATACAGGAGTATATAGAGAATATCATAAATGAAGATGCACTAGAACAATAATATATATGAATGTGCTAGTGCATATTTCTTTTTTTATTAGACATTAAGATAAAATTAATAATATATGATTATAATATTTATTATCCTATAGCCAAACAAGAAAAAATATGTTACATTAAATAATATAACAAAATATGGGTATACTTAAAAGGAGGTGAGTATATGATAGATAAAATTGTAAGAGCGGTGATTACTACCATTGGAATATCTTTAGGTGCTTTTATTGGTGTAATTTTAAATCAAAATGGTCTTCTTAAATTTTCAGGTTTACAAAACATATTAGTAATAATAGGTATCAGTTTAATTTTTGGAATTATATTTTTTCTTATTTCTGCTAAAATTAAAAAGACTGGTCAAAAGATAGTCGAAGCTTTTGAAAAGGAACTGTTGAAGTTTTCAACAATGGATATTATATGGGGAGCCCTTGGACTTATTGTGGGATTTGTAATAGCATTCCTTATAAGCCAACCATTTTCAGAGATTAAATATGTTGGAACCATAATTTCAATATTGTCATATTTGTTATTTGGATATTTAGGAATAAAAATATCCACAAGAAAAAAAGACGATGTTATATGGCCACAGTTAAATCTTAAAAAAGTTCCAGCAGGTAAAAAGTCAGATAAAAGTTCAAAAAAAGAAATTGTTTCACCAAAAATACTTGATACCAGCGTAATTATTGACGGAAGAATTTCCGATATTTGTAAAACCGGATTTGTTGAAGGTACACTTGTTATTCCGGAATTTGTTCTTAAAGAGTTAAGACACATTGCAGATTCATCAGACAGCCTTAAAAGAAACAGAGGCAGAAGAGGTTTGGATATATTAAATATTCTTCAAAAGGATGATACTGTAAATGTATTGATTGAATCAAAAGATTACGGTGATAATGTAGAAGTTGATGTTAAACTCTTAAAACTGGCAAAAGAGCTTGGTGGAAAAGTTTTAACAAACGATTTTAATTTAAATAAAGTAGCAGAGTTTCAAGGCGTAGAAGTATTAAACATAAACGAACTTGCAAATGCTATAAAACCTATAGTTCTTCCTGGTGAGGAAATGACTGTAATGATTGTAAAAGACGGGAAAGAATCAGGGCAGGGATTGGCGTACCTGGATGATGGAACAATGATTGTTGTTGAAGGCGGTAAAAAGTGTATAGGTGATTCAGTTGTAGTTACTGTAACAAGCGTTCTTCAGACTGCTGCCGGCAGAATGATTTTCGCAAAATTAAAAAATGTGATTAATAAAGCAGTATAAATAAATAAAAATAAAAAAATACTCTTGTGAGTATTTTTTTATTTTTACGATAAAAGATAGATAATTCAATTGTTGAATATGTTTTGTTTTGTTGGTTAAAATAATAGTACATGTGATTAGAGAGGTATATATGATAATAGTTGCTATTAGAGCGGTTATATTGTATGGAATTTTGCTTGCTGCTATGAGAATTATGGGAAAGGGAGAGTTGGGGGAATTACAGCCTTTTGATCTTGTCGTTTCTTTAATGCTTGCTGAACTTGCAGTAATGCCTATGGAGGATTTAGGTGCTCCAATGGTTCACGGATTTATAGCAATTGCTGTAATTATGTTTTTGCAGTGTTTCATATCATATGTTTCTTTAAAAAGCAATTCTGCAAGAAAAATTATATGCGGTACTCCTACAATTATAATTGACCATGGAAAATTTAATACAAAAGATATGAATAAGCTAAGGATAAATGTAAATGATGTGCTGGGGCAAATGCGTCTTAAAGGTTATTGCAACATTGAAGACATAGATTATCTCATTATGGAAACAAATGGTGAAATGAGCATTATTGCTCCGGAAGAATATCCGGGGACGAGATGTGAAAGAATACCTATTGCAACTATTTTAGACGGACAAATAATGAAAAACAATTTAAGCAAGTACAATATTTCTCTGGATGATTTGCAGGAAGAATTAAAGAAAAATAATTTAAAACCTAAGCAGGTTTTGTATGGTTTCATTAATGAAGAAGACAAATTTATTTTTTATGAGAGGTAGCATATGAGAATGGTAGTTATTTCCTTAATAATATTATTGATATTAGTAGGCGTATGGATATGGTTTCATTATACTTCGGTAGAACCTGTAACTACTTATTATTGGGAAAAATTAATTGAATTATCAAACTCAATTTATGTTGATGACTGGCAAAAGGCTGAGTACGACATGCGTAATTATTTTAAAAAATGGGAAAATACGAGGAATTTATGGGTTTATTTCATAAATCAAAATGACATAGATAATATAGACTCTTCCATTAGAAAACTCGATTCGTATATAAAAAACAGGGATAAAAATATGGCTCAAGCAGAGCTTGAGCACTTAAAAGTTTTATTTAATGTAATTAAAGAAAATGAATGCTTATCCTTAGAAAATATTATGTAATTTATTTAACGGTATTAGTAAGTGTTCCAATATATTCAATTACGCATTCCATTTTATCTCCTGCTTTTAAATACTTAGGCGGGTTGAAGCCTGCACCTACTCCTGCAGGAGTACCTGTTAATATAATGTCGCCAGGGTACAATGTTATTCCTGAAGAAAGATCACTAATAATTGTAGGAATATCAAAAATTAACTGGCTTGTATTACTGTTTTGCCTTAATTCACCGTTTATATAGCTTTTTATAGCTAACTTTGGCGGAAATGAAATTTTTGATTTATGCACAATGTAAGGTCCAAGCGGGCAGAATGTATCAAATGATTTTCCTTTGTGCCATTGCACATGTGATGTCTGAATATCTCTAGCTGATATGTCATTTGCAATTGTATATCCAAATATGCAGTCTTCTGCTTCTTCTTTGGATATATTTTTGCATTTTTTGCTTATTATTACAGCAAGTTCTGCTTCATAATCCAATTCTTTAACAACATCTGAATGAGAATCTACAAATTCATCATGCCCAATTGCAGGGTAAGCAATTTTGCTGAAATAAATTGGTTTGCTTGGAATGTCGGAATTTACATTTTTCAAGCTTTTTACTTCACTTATATGGTCCAGATAATTTTTCCCAAGACAAATTACATTTCTTTTAGGGTATGGTATAGGTGATAAAATTTTCACTTTATTTAAATCTATTTCTTCCTCGCATGAAAGAATAACTTCATCAATTTTTTCTAATTCCAGGCTGCTAAAAGCATCAATAAGATTCAGCATATCTGCAGGAACTGGAATATTCAATTTAGAAAAAATCGCCGAAGCAGGAATTACGCAATTTTTTTTTTCATTTAAACAACCTATACATTCTAATCCATCGTAAAAATAAGTCAATAAATACATAAATGCCTCCAAATTTTATTTTATATAACTATAATATACTTTACGAAAATTTTCAATTATTTGTTTTTTTCAATGGGCAAGTATGGGTCAGTAAGTTGTAAGTTGTAAGGTAATGCATATTGCAGTATATTAATCCTTGTGTTATAATGAGAGCAATTAAAGTCTTATTTTAAGAGGTGCAGCATGAGCAGGTTTATGTTGAATGAATTACATAAAGAAATATTACAAAGCTTGACGCAAAAGGAATTTTTAAAACAAATTAATTTATCAGAAGAGAAAATACAATCATTTATTATTAATAAAAAATTTGTAAATAATTTACTAATTCTAATCAATAAAAAACAATTAATGTGCAAGGATGTTGTTGACCTTTCGTATGACATTTTAAATAGCGTTTGCACAGAATCTCCAAAAGACTGGCTTCTTTATGTTTTTCAATATGTTTTAAATAAATCATTTCCTGAAGCAATAACAATAAAACTTAATCCGAAATATGAAAGCGGTGTACTCATATACCTTGAAATACTGAGAACTATTTTGCATCATGCAAAAAACAGCGATGTATTTGATAAATATGCAGATTTTAATTTTTTAACTGAAAAAGAAATAAGCGAACTTTCCAACCCGGAAGAATATATGAATTTTATGGACAAATTTGATAAAAATTATATTTACGAGCTTTTGATGCTTGATGCAGAAGTAAATGGATATAATTCATTAAAACATGTTACAGCAGTTCATTATGTTGCCATGCATATAGCAAGACAACTTAAAAAAGTTGGAATTCCTGTAAATTTAGGACTTGTTTCCGGTGCAGCAGCAGGTCATGATATAGGAAAATACGGCTGCAAGGGGCTTGAAAAAAGAAGAGTGGCATATCTTCATTATTATTATACGGATCAATGGTTTATGAAATACAACATGCCCGGAATATCTTTAATTGCTGCAAATCATTCTACCTGGGATTTAGAACTTGAAAATTTACCGTTGGAATCATTGATTTTAATATATGCTGATTTCAGAGTTAAAAATAAAACAACGAAAAACGGCAATGAAATGCATTTGTATGATTTAAATGAATCATTCCAGATAATTCTTGATAAACTTGACAATGTAGATGATGTAAAAGAAAAAAGATATATGAGAGTTTATTCAAAATTAAAGGATTTTGAAAATTATATTATTCATAAAGGAATAAATATAGATTTTAAAACAGAAGAACCACTTCCCAGCAAAATTATTGATTATGCTTTAATCGATGGCTATGAAGTTGTTGAAAATTTTAAATATATGGCGATTGAGCACAATACTTCTTTAATGAGCAAGCTGAATAATGAAGCTAACTTTACAAGCATGATAGAGGCTGCCAGAAGCGAACAGGACTGGAAAAACTTAAGGTCTTATTTAAATATACTGGAAGAATATTCAATATATCTTTCTCAAAAAGAAAAATTATTTACACTTAGTTTTTTATATGAACTTTTAGTTCACAGAGAAGGGGATATAAGGCGTCAGGCAGCATGTCTCATGGGAAGCATTATTGTATCATTTGATCTGGAATATTCAAAAGAATTGCCTGATGATGTTAATTTTAATATTATTGAAGATATGAGTGGTCTGTCAATTTGGGATAAATATCTGGGACTTTTTCTTGACCCTGGTTATAAAGTAACAGACAACCACAAGGAATGGATAGGATATTCCCTTAGAATATTTGTAGATGCAGTAATTAATACAAAAAGGAATAAAGATAAAAAAAGCTATCTGGATATA
>JBASLQ010000175.1:0-2981 GCA_049656425.1 Sedimentibacter sp. | reverse complement strand
TGCCGGGATGAATCATGGTTTCCCTTAGATTTCTTAACCATTTACCATTAGATACCGATACTTCAATCTCTCCAATAATCTGCTTATAAAGGGCAATCTGTTTCTTAGTCAACTTAGTGTATTCATTCATTTCCATCTTATCCGGCAAATCTGCTATAATACTTTTATCAGTTTTTAGCCTTCTCAGCATGAAAGGTTGAATCATCTTGCGTAGCTTTGCATATCCAATAGCGTTATCTTTAAGTTCTTTTGTAAAATCAGTAAATTCTTTAGCTGTTCCTAACAACCCCTGATTAAGAAAATCAAATAATGACCAAAGGTCACTTAATCGGTTTTCAATTGGTGTTCCTGTCATCGCAATTCGCATGTTAGCTGGTATTGCTTTAATTGCCTTTGTTTGTTTTGTTCCTGGATTCTTTATGGCTTGTGCTTCATCTAAAATTAAATAATCCCACTGTTTGTTTTTTAATTCTTCTAACCTTACTGCCATACCATAAGTAGTTATGTACAAAAATTTCCCGTCTCTATACTGGATCGTTTCCGAGCTTTTTAAGTCACTTTTATGTAGTATTTGATAAGACATCTCAGGAGCAAACTTTTCAATTTCCTTCTGCCAGTTTCCAATCAGTGAAGCTGGCAGTATAAGTAGAGCACATCCTCCGTTATTAACTCTGTGATATTCTAAAAAAGCTATCATCTGCACTGTTTTACCTAATCCCATATCATCAGCCAAACAAGCACCGAATCCAAATTGAGACATCTGATTAAGCCAATAATAACCTTTTTCTTGATATTCTCGTAATTTTGCATGAAATGAAGGTACGATACTGACTTTCTCATTTGTACCAGGATGAAGCATGGTTTCTCTTAGCTTTCTTAGCCAATTACCATTAGATACTGATACTTCAATCTCAAGGACGGGTATATCCAGTAATTTGTTCATATTTAATTCTAATCTCATTGCATCACCAAGTGATAAGTCTTCATCTTCTGCTAATTCCTTAACTCTTTCAAAGGCCTTAAGTACTGTTTCTAGTTTATTTTTGTTGATTTCAACCCATTTACCTTTATATTGAACTAGACCTTCTGCCATTTTCAAAAATTCTTTCAATTCACGCTCTGTTATCTCTTCGTTTCCTACATTAAAGGAAGGCGAAAAATCCAAAATTGCCGATAAACCAACATTAGATGGCTCCCTTTCTCCAACCTTGACTGAAAGTCCTATTGAATTACTTTTTTTACGCCACCAGTCTGGTACTCTGCACATAATTCCAGCTTCTTCATAAATTACAATCTCTTTTAAAACTATGTATGCTTCTTCAGCTGTGAGTTTCAAAGGAGAAAAAAGTTCACCGCTTTCAAGCAATCCTGAAATGAATGAACTCTTTTCGGCTGCTTTAATGACCGTTGAAATTAGTGAAATTAATTTCTTTTCATCACCTTCAAATTCGGATAGCGCATTTTTCAACGGTGTATGTACTGCCCGCTTGCTTTTAACCGTTTTTGTTGAATAAGTAGCCATAAAGGCAAATGGATACTGCTCATTTTTGCTTTCAACCAAATGAAAGAATACCCTTCCAACTACATTTATATTAGCATTGTACTCAGCAAAATATCTTGCTACTGTACCATCATAATTTTTAATTTCTAACTTAAAAACAGCTAATAATGATTCCCATATATTCAATATCCAGTCATCATCCACATATTCCATTCCAATAGCAAATGGTATCTCTTCTTTAAGTTGATAAAGCTCGTTATCCGTCAATTCAACCTGAACTTTTTCCCTATAAAATTCAATTTCTGACTGTTGGCTCAAGTTTTTTATGAGAATTTCTGCAATATGATGAAGAAATTCAATTGAAGGTGAAAACCACTTTTCTTTATTTAAAAAGCCAAGATGAAATAAGGCTGAAAATTTATCATTATCAAATGCCTTCTTCCATTTTTTTAATGTATCCTCTGACAGATTAGGTAATTCATCAATTACAAATCCTTCCGGTAAAAAATAAGCATTCAGTTCTTGTATTTCTTTAGTTTTCATTTGTGCCATATAGGTTTATCTCCATAGGTTACTGTTTCTTTGGTGTTTTTTATAAAATCAACGCTTTTCATGTATTAATTTTACCAGATTTGCGCTGATTTTGCAATAATTATATGCTTAATTATGTGTAAATTCAATATTTTTAATAGATTTTTTTATATTAAAACATATCAATTTCGGATAGATTAATCGTTTAGGTTCATTGTGATTGCAAATTCAGATGCTTTTCCAATCAAAATTTTAACTTCTGAAAATACAGGTAAATTATCTACATTATTGACATTATAATTAAAAAATGTTATTCTTTTTATATTAGTTGCGCGTGCAACTAATATACAGAGAGGTACATATGGATGCTCTTATGAAATATATAAACACAATCTCACGCTGTGCTATTTTGTACAGGAATGATAAGCTGGAAAATGAAGGTTTAAACGGCTATCAACACACCTATATTTTAAAAATATGCAACAATCCCGGAATATCTCAGGAGCAGCTTACGAGGATGATCTATGTGAATAAAAGCAACGTTACTCGCCAGCTTTCACTGCTGGAACAGAACGGTTTTATTACCAGAAAACCCGGTGAAAAGGACAAGCGGTTAATGCAGGTCTTTCCTACACAGAAGGCTTATGATATTTACCCCAGAGTGAAAAGCTTCATATCCGAATGGAATTCTTATCTTGCAGAAGACTTCACAGAGGAAGAGCGCAGCATTCTTCTTTCAATGCTCAAGCACATAATGGACAAGGCCACATTAAAAATAGAAAAAAATTCAGAAAAGGAATAAAAAACATGCGAAAAATCCTGACATACTTAAAGCCTCATATTCCTAAAATGACATTGGGACTGACTATAAAATTTACCGGCACCATAATGGACTTGTTTCTTCCATGGATTCTGGCCTATACAATTGACGAAATTGTTCCTCTGCGAA
>JBASLQ010000174.1:0-3480 GCA_049656425.1 Sedimentibacter sp. | reverse complement strand
TCTTAAAACTTCTCCCAGCATAACCTGACCTCTGCAGTATCCGCTTAAAGCTTCAATAATTGCATGATAAAGAGCATGTTCTTCATGATAATTTTCTCTTATTATATCCTCCCGTGACGCTGATGTTTCTATTGCTGCCACAATTTTTTTAGCATCCATAGAACCTACCTGTCCCTTGAAAATAATATAATTCTTGCTTACATAAAAATTTTGCAGTTTTTCTACATCGACATCGGTAAGTGCCAGCAATAATGCAATTTTACCAATTCCTTTTTTTTTCATAACCGCTCCCCATAGAATAATTATTCTGAACATTTGAATAACCTCAATAGCATCATATACATTTAATTATATCACTAAAATGGGGATAATTCCAATATTTTTTTCTCATATGCCACGGTATCTTCCCAAAGAATGTCTGCTCTTTTTTTAAACTCATTTACAAATTCTTTGTCATTTATTGATTCTAAATTAATCCTCACATTCAATAAGGCAGATAAAACAGCAGCTATGCTGCCACCTCCGGGAACAGGCGAGTTAGAAGCAACCTGTTCTGCAAATTTATATAAAGTCATATTTTTCATATTATTTCCCCTTTACAATTTGTCCGTTTTTAATTACAGTTTCAACAATATTAACAGTTGCATGATATGGAAGAAAATTTATTGATGGATATTCCAATATTATGATATCCGCTTTTTTTCCTATTTCAATGCTTCCTATTGTATCGCTTCTTCCAACAGCTACAGCAGCATTTACAGTCAATGCGGTTATTATTTCTTCAATTGACATATTCATGTGCAGTGCAGCAAGTGCAATTATTAAAGGAATTGAATTTGTAAAGCAGCTGCCGGGATTAAAATCTGTAGCAAGTGCTACGGCACATCCCGAATCAATCATATACCTTCCCCTTGCATATTCTTCCTTTAAACAAAATGCTGTTGCCGGCAAAAGTGTTGCAATAGTATCAGATGTGGAAAGTCTTTTTATGCCTTCATCAGATGCTTGAAGCAAATGATCAGCCGATATGCAGGAAAGTTCCACAGCAAGCTCTGTTCCGCCCAGCTGTGCCATTTCATCCGCATGAATTTTTAATTTTAAACCACAATTTTTTGCAGCCAGTAAAAACTTTCTTGATTGCTCAATTGAAAACACATTTTTTTCGCAAAATATATCTGCAAATTCAGCAAGGTTTTTTTCTGCAACTTTATTTAAAACTTCATTAATCATGAAATCTATAAAAAAATCTTCCTTGCCTTTATATTCGGGCAATACGCTGTGAGGTCCAAGAAAAGTGGAAATAACATCAACAGGATGAATTTCATTAAGCTTTTGCATAGCTTCAAGCTGTCTTATTTCAGTTTCATAATCAAGTCCGTAACCGCTTTTTCCTTCAACAGTAGTGACGCCCATGTCCATGAATTTATCAAGTCTTTTTTTGCCAACTTCTATAAATTCTTCAAGAGATGTATTTCTTGTTGCTCTCACAGTGCTGGTTATTCCTCCTCCACGTTCCATTATGGACATGTAGTTATCCCCTCGCAACCTCCATGAAAATTCATCAGCTCTGTAACCTCCAAATATTAAGTGAGTGTGAGAGTCAATAAATCCAGGCAAAACAGCCTTATCTTTCGCGTCAATTACAGTATATTCATTTTCATCATATTTTTTTAAAATATCATCAGTTGAGCCAACATCAACAATTATGTCATTTTCAACAACAACGCATCCATTTTTTATAAGTCCGATGTCAGACATATCTTTTCCGTGCCTTGGACTCTTTCCCTTACATGTTACCAGTTCAGAAGCATTTTTAATTAGTAATTTATTCATGATACTCTCCTTTCAAACAACTCAAGTACCTGGTACTTGAGTTTTGAGTTTAAAGTCTTGTTTCAAGAACCTGGTCCATTGAGAAATTTTCCAGACGTAAATAATAGTCCGCTGTATCAACGAGTGCCTGCATTGGCACAAGTCCCACTATTTCACTTCCTACAATATTGACGCCATATCTTGCTGCTTCCATTTTTATAGTTTCAAAAACTCTGTATATGGAAGTTTTTGTGTAGTCTGTTAAATTCATGGACACTTGAACTATTCCCCTGTCTTCAAGCTCTATGCCTAGTGCTTTAACATATCTGAAACCGCCGTTAATATGCCTTACTTGTTTTGCTATTTTGCTTGCTATTTCCAAATTGTTTGTTGAAAGGTTTATATTGTAAGCAACAAGAGGCATCCTTGCTCCAATTGCTGTAACTCCTGCTGTAGGATGAATAGTTTCAGGACCAAAATCAGGCTTCCACATATCGTCTTTCATTTTTTCTGCCATTCCTTCAAATATTTTATCCATGATTTACTCCTAGTTTTTATAATTTTCCAATGTTTTATTAATTAATTCATCACTTGCAACAAATGGTATTGTTATGTGGTCACTGCCTGCAAACTGCTTGTTGTACTCAACAGTTGTTTCAATTGAATGCTCATTTCTTGCCCAGCTTCTTCGAGATACTCCAACCATAGTATCCCAAGGAATGGATTTATTCAATATTTCATCCACTCGTTCACTTCCATCAAGAACCATTCCAAATCCACCATTAATAGATTTGCTTATCCCAACTCCTCCACCATTGTGAAGTGCAACTAAGCTCATTCCTCTTGCTGCATTGCCTGCAAAACATTGCACTGCCATGTCAGCTGTAACATTGCTTCCGTCATAAATATTTGACGTTTCTCTAAATGGAGAATCTGTCCCTCCAGTATCATGATGATCCCTGCCAATCATAACAGGTCCAATTTCACCATTTCTTATCATTTCATTAAACTTTAAAGCAATATCTCTTCTGCCTAAAGCATCCTGGTACAAAATACGCGCTTGTGTACCAACGACCAATTTGTTTTTTTCAGCATCACGTATCCAAATGTAATTGTCTCTGTCCTGACCTCTTCTTTCAGGATTAATTGCTGACATTGCAGCATGATCTGTTTTTCTTAAATCTTCCGGCTTGCCGCTTAAGCATACCCATCTGAAAGGACCATATCCATAATCAAACAGCATTGGTCCCATTATATCTTCCACATAAGACGGAAATATAAATCCTTCGCTTGTATCAACTCCGTTTTTTGCAATTTCTGTAACTCCGGAATCAAATACTGCTTTCATAAATGCATTGCCGTAATCAAAGAAATAAGTTCCTCTTTCCACCAATGTTTTAACAGCCCTGAAATGTTCAGCTAATGTTTTATTAACAAACTCTGCAAATTTTTCTCTGTCAGTATTCAACAATTCTGTTCTTTCATCAAATGCGAGACCTTTGGGACAATATCCACCGTCATAAGGAACGTGGCATGATGTCTGATCAGACAAAAGATCAACATAGATGTTGTTGTCAACTGCATATTCCAAAAGGTCAACAATATTTCCATGATATGCTATCGAAATAGTTTGTTTTTTATTTATATATTCCTTAGCAACTGCAAATG
>JBASLQ010000173.1:0-1952 GCA_049656425.1 Sedimentibacter sp. | reverse complement strand
TCTCCAACATGACCTTTGTACATATCAGGATTTTTCTTGTAGTCCTTCGGCTTTGCTGCATATCCGTTTTCTTGTGCTATCACTCTTATTTTTTCAAACCATTGACTTTGATCATCGTTGTTATCATATGTGTTTATATATGCTTGAAGAAGTTTTTTAGCTTCTTCATCTGTTATATTATCAGGATATTTATCAGCAATATTAAAGTATTCATCAAAGAAATAACTTATAAATTCAAAAATTTGTTCACAGTACATTAAATCTTTACGAGGTTTATCCCCATTTCTTCCAACTGATAACAACTTAATTACTGCATCTTTGTTGTCAGTTAGAACCTGCGTAATTTCTGTTTTATGTTTTTTAGACCAGTTCAGCAAAAATTCATAAATTTCTTCAGTAGGAATTTTTAAAAGAACATCTTTGCTTATATTGTTTAATTTATCCAAATCAAACAATGCGCCGGAATTACTCATTTTTTCAAGTGTAAATTCAAAGTCGTCTGTTGGACTGTCTGGATTTGCAATTCTCCACTCTTCATAATTGGAATTTAAAATTGTAAGCAGATACTCTCTGACTGCAGCAGGATGATATCCTAAATCCATATAAAATCCAAGTCCAAGTTCAGGGTCTTTTCTTTTAGAAAGTTTTCTTTTTGCACCGTTATCCATTTTCATTAAATGTGCAGTATGGCAGTATACCGGTGTATTCCATCCTAATGTTTTAAATATTTCATAATGAATAGGAAGTGTTGAAAGCCATTCTTCTCCCCTTACAATATGCGTTACTCGCATCATATGGTCATCAACAACATGTGCAAAATGATATGTAGGTATTCCGTTTGTTTTTAAAATTACTATATCTTGATAATTTTCATGTATTGTAAGATGTCCTCTTATGGCATCATCTATTTCAAAAGTTCCTTCTTCTGTTCCGTTTGATTTAAATCTTATTACAAATTCTTCATTGTTATTTAAATGAGCTTGAACTTCTTCAAGAGTTAAATTTCTGTCTTTTGCCCATTTGCCGTAATATCCTGTATTTACATTTTCTTCTGTTTGTTTTTTTCTTGTTTCTTCTAATTCTTCTTCAGTGCAAAAACATGGATATGCTCTGCCTTGCTCTACTAAGTATTTAGCAACACACTGATAGATTTTACCACGATTGCTTTGGAAATAAGGACCGTAATTTCCAATTTCACCTTCAATGTTTGCTCCTTCATCAAACTTCAATCCAAAATATTCAAGAGATGAAATAATAGTTTCAACAGATCCTTCAACTTTACGTTTTTCATCAGTATCTTCTATTCTAAGCATAAACACACCTTCGCTTTGATGTGCAAGACGTTCGTCCACAAATGCGCCGTAAAGATTTCCAAGATGAATAAAACCTGTCGGGCTTGGAGCTAATCTTGTAACTTTAGCTTCCGGCTTTAAATTTCTAACCGGAAAAACTTCATCTTCATAGTATGTAATTGATTCCTTTATATTTGGAAACAAAATTTCTGCAAGTTTTTTATAATCCATTAATATCCTCCATTAATTATTATTTATACACACATTATTTTGCATTGTGTCTTCTTTTATGCTTCATTTGAATAACATTCGTTTCACGCCGTACCATTTTCGTTGAAACATCAACATCTATGTTCCACGTTGTACCAACACATTTTATACAAAATTAAAGTATGTTGGCGAATTTTTTTGTAGTAATTAAAACTTCAGGACTATGTATTTTTATATTGTATTATAACCTTTTCGGCTAAATAATACAATATAAAAATATCTTGAGTTTCCCCAAAATTAGAAATGAAACAATCAAGAAACCACTAATTTAAAATATTTAAAGATATCAAACTGTTGTGATTTAAGGTTTTTAAGAATAAAGCTTTGAATCCCAACCTTTGTCTTAACCAAAATATTCTTTATTGCATATCCAATAGCATAGTAAACAAA
>JBASLQ010000172.1:0-1689 GCA_049656425.1 Sedimentibacter sp. | reverse complement strand
AATAACAGCCCTACTGTATATATGTAATTTTACTTTGTGAACATACTATATATAGTGTGTTTGTCTATTAAAATTTATATAACTTGACTTTTGACTACCTAATCATTATATTATTTGTGAAAAATTACAAATTTTTATCATCAAAATTCATTTCTACCCTCTTATCACTCTTAATAGTACTGCAATTACAGCGACTACGAGAAGAATATGAATAAATCCGCCCATAGTATATGAAGTGACAATACCAAGAAGCCATAGGATTATTAGAATAACAGCTATTGTATATAACATTTAATATCTTCCCTTCTTAATTCATATTTTTTTATTTGTATTTTTTAACGACTTGAAATCCATATTTTAACATCCAGATCAAATTCAATATTTTCAATTGCCGGTTTTTTAGTACAATCATCGTCTTTAGAAATCATCGGAACCAAAATTCTGAGATTATCTGTAGATTCTTTGATATTTTCTAATGAATTGAACAATTTATTGTACTCCTTCATCTTTAGGTGTTTTCTTTATTTCAATTAATTTCACAATTCCATATGCAACAAGTGCATAAACAATCATCGCTATAATAGTTGTGGGTTCCAGAACTGAAGTTGTTTCGATTCCATTGTTTATTGCTACTCTAAAAATACCACTGAATGGAGCCATAAATATTCCTGAAATTGTATAGATAAGTGATGCAAATGCGCTCCACGGATTAGCTCCAAGAAACTTAAAAACTAGTCGAAATGTTAAAAATGTTTCAATTAAACCCAGTATATAATAAACAGCATTTCTAGGTACATTATTCTTTTTAGGCATATTAACATTATTTTTTTCCATTTATTTTCTCCTGCTTTTCCATAATTTAATTCTACTACTTGCTTGAAGAAAATGTGCGGTATACAATTTGCAATATTTCTTCAAAGATATTGAGGTATGCCATAAAACCAGTGCTTTCGGTATTGTAAGTAAATCTATTTTCTTTGTTGCTGCCGAAATTTAAATTTTCAACTATAGTACCTGCTGCTTCAATGCTTTCTTTTGCTGAATTGCTGGCAAGTTCAACTTTCTTTAAAATCACTGGAGCTGAAATTCTTAGCTTATCTGTAGTTTCTTTAACATTACTGCTGATATGCCCTGCATTCTCAAAAATTCCAGGTATTGTTTTTATAGTTTTTTTAATGGATTCCTGATTTGTTTCTATAATAGGTCTTAAGATACCCACCACTTTTTTTATATCCCAAAGAATATGGAGCAGGAGCATACCTGCTGCAATTGCGAATACAGAGATTATTAAAAGCATTAACTCTTGTAATGTAACTTGGATAACCATAGCATGTTCCTCACTTTACAGATTTATTAAATTTTACTAGAAATATTTTTTGCAGTTTTACTAATGTCATTTGTGATTTCATCGTAACCTTCTTTTATATCTTTTTTCACACTTTCTGTTTTTTCTTTAGCTTCTTCAATTGCTTCGTTAACTTCGAATTTAGCATCATCTGCAGAGTCTTTAATTGCATCTGCTTTCTTCTGTAATGTATCCTTAATTGTTTCTACTGTGCTAATTGCTTTTTTCTTCATATTTTCACGTGTATCTTTTCCTGATTCCGGAGCAATAAGAATTCCTGTTGCAACACCCGCAGTAGCTACGACGCTCAATCCTACAGCTATATTCTGTGCTGCTTTTATTCT
>JBASLQ010000171.1:0-2086 GCA_049656425.1 Sedimentibacter sp. | reverse complement strand
CTGAAGGTATAATTAAAGATTCCGACATTATTGTAGCTTAATTGAAATTATTTAATTTTTAGGGGCTTTAAAAGCCTTTATTAAGTATACCTATTTTTACGCTTATACACACTATTTTTCACGCTAATCCTCCTTTACACGGGACAAATATTTTTTTATAGCTCTAAGTTGTCCCATGTATCCAGTACAACGGCACAAATTTCCTTCAAGATATTTTTTTATATCATGCTCTGATGGATTTTTTAATTCATTTCTCATTGCTAAAACATTCATAATAAATCCAGGGCTGCAAAATCCGCATTGTTCAGCTCCTTCATCAGCTAAAAATCCGCCGAATTCTGCTGCTTGCTTTTCTAATCCTTCAATTGTTGTAATATGAAGACCATTTGCACGAACTGCAAGAGTTGAACATGAAAGTATTGGCTTACTTTCTAACATTACAGTGCACAATCCGCAGTTTGATGTTTCACATCCGCGTTTTACGCCGAAAAATCCTTTAGATCTTAAAAAATCAAGGAGTATTGTATCAGGCGAAATATCATCATTAAATTCTTTGTTGTTTATCCATAATTTAATTTGCATATTTTCCTCCTTTAATTATCTCTTCGATATTTCTTCTTACAAGAACATCCGCAAGAATTTGGCGGTACTTTTCGCTGCCACGGCAGTTTGTACCGAAAATTGTGTTATCTAAAATATGAGAAACTATGGAATCAATATCTTCTTTTTTTAGATTTTCACTTAAATTAAATTGTGTTAGTACAGCTTTACCAGGTCTTGCTCCTATGACTACATTCCATTGGTCTGCTGCATTTGAAACTGCACATGTCAGAACAGGCAAATCAGTTGAACTTATTCTGTGGCTTAAGTAATTTGTTTTTCTGCCGTCTTTTTTAATTATAATTTTAATTAAAATATCATTGTCAAGAGGCATGTCTGCATAATTATTTAAAGGAATAATACCTCCATTAAATAATTCAACATAACTATCCAATGATAAAAGAGCCGTTAAAACGTCAGAAAAACCAAACTTTGAGTAAATGCTTCCGCCAACAGTTGCCATATTACGCATTTGAACACCAACAATATGCTCAACTGATTTTGAAAACAAATTATTAAAATAATTATTTAAGCTGCTGCTGGTTTCCAAATCTCTCAATGTGCACATGCACCCAATTTTAAAACTGTCTTCATCTTCCTCTATTAAATTTAAGCCCAGGGATGTAAGGTCAATTGCTGTTGCAATTTTTTTTCTTCCCATTTTAAGCCAAAGCATGCCGCCAAGTATTACATTTCGTTTGCTTTGATTTAATTCATAAGCTTGATCTAAACTTTCTGCAATCACATATTTATCTATTGTAAACATAAATTCACTCCTTCAATTAAATATACATAATTAAAAATAAACTAATTAATTTTACATTAAATCGACAAATTATTCAATGCTATTTATAAAATTTATACAAATAAAAAAGCCGCTCACTATGAACGGCTATTATTATATGTTCCCCCGGTACTGAATGAAAGTGACAATTAATATTTTATGAATTTTGATCCGGGTACTCCGCAAATGCTGCATTTGTCCGGAACAGATTTTTCAATATTTCCACATACAGGGCATAAGTAATAAGATACTTCTTCTGTATTGTCTATATTTTCTAAAGCTTCTTTATAAAGTTTTGCATGAACTTCTTCTGCTTTCATGGCAAGTGTAAATGTATTGATAGCAGCTTTGTTTCCTTCTTCTTGAGCAACCTTAATAAATTCAGGATACATGCTCTCAAATTCATAAGTTTCACCTGCAACTGCATCATTTAAATTGTCTTGAGTTGCTTTGATTTTTCCTGCTACTTCAAAATGTTTTTGAGCGTGTAAAGCTTCAGCATCAGATGCTGCTTTGAAAAGTTTTGCTGCATTTGTTTTTCCTTCTGCTTCTGCTTTTTTTGCATAAGCTAAATATTTTCTGTTAGCCTGTGATTCTCCAGCGAAACCATCCATTAAATTTTTAAGTGTTTTTTGATTTTCCATTATAATTCCTCCATTTATTTAAAATATATATAATAATAAATTATTATTAACTGTTATG
>JBASLQ010000170.1:0-4617 GCA_049656425.1 Sedimentibacter sp. | reverse complement strand
TGGTAGTCCCGGGTATATAACAATAAATGTTGTTCATATTTGAATTAAGTTTTTTTCCCGATTCATCAGTGTATACTTTTAATCCTAAATTTTCTAAATCCTTTATAACTCTATCGCCCATAGCTTTTTCGTTTTTTGTTTCACTGTCAATTTGCACATAATCCATAAAGGTATTTAATAATCGCTCTTTATTTATCATAACATCCTCCCTGCGTTTATTTTATTATACAATATTTATTAATTTATACAAACATTTTTCAATTAATAAATTACCGCTTAAATTAAAAAAACAAAAAAATCAATAAAAATATTCAAAACAATGAAAATTAATTAAAATTTAATGCGAATATTATGTTAAAATTAAGGCAAACGTGGTATAATATATATATTAATCTATAGGAGATAAAATGTTTGATATACAGGAAGAGCTAAAAAAGGTACCCGATAACCCCGGGGTATACCACATGAAAAATGAATTTGGTGAAATAATATATGTGGGCAAGGCCAAAAATTTAAAAAGAAGAGTCAGACAATATTTCCAATCTAAAAATCATACTCCTAAAATTCAGGCTATGATTAAAAATATTTCTGAATTTGAATATATTATTACTGACAACGAAGTAGAAGCATTAATACTTGAAGCAAACTTAATTAAAAAATACAGACCTAAGTACAATACATTGCTTAGAGATGACAAGCAGTATCCATATATTAAAATTTCTGTACAAGAAAAGTATCCCCGTATTTACAAAGTCAGGGAAGTTAAAAAGGATGGGGCAAAATATTTTGGCCCTTATCCCAGCGCTTATGCTGTAAATGAAATTATAGACATAATAGGCAGTTTGTATAAGCTGAGAAAATGTTCTTTAAGGCTTGACGGCACAAAGAAGAATCAAAGACCATGCTTGAATTATCATATAAACAGATGCAATGCTCCTTGTATGGGAAATATCAACACAAAAGAATATAAGGAGGAAGTCAATAAAGCAATAAGTTTTTTGTCAGGAAAGGAAGATGATTTATTATTGTCATTAAAGGAAAAAATGTTGAAAGCTTCTGGAAATATGGATTATGAAGTGGCGGCAAAATACCGAGATCAAATAAATGCCATTGAATTAATTGCAGAAAAACAAAAAATTGTATCTGCAAATTCAAGTACCGACCAAGATGTTATAGGTAGTGCAATGGGCATAGAAGAAGCATGTATACAAATCTTCTTTATACGCAACGGTAAAATTATGGGAAGAGAGCATTATCTACTTACCAATATAGAAAATGAAACCAGAGAAGAAATAATAAGTTCCTTTTTATCACAATTTTATACAGGTACGGTATATATTCCTAAAGAAATATACATTGAAACCGAAATAGAAGATATGGAAGTATTTGAAAATTTAATGTCTGAAAAAAGAGGAAACAAAGTTTCTTTAAAAGTTCCTGTCATAGGCGAAAAAAGTATGCTTATTAAAATGATTAAAAAGAATGCCCTTGAAATTTTGGAAAAAGGAAGCCAAAGAATAAAGAAAAATCTTGATGAAAGCATGAAAGCTGTTGAAGAACTTAAAAATCTTTTGGAGCTTGATGAATTGCCAATGCGCATTGAAGCATATGATATTTCAAATATTCAAGGTGTTGAGTCTGTTGGTTCAATGGTGGTGTTTGAAAAGGGTGTTCAAAGCAAAAGCAATTACCGCCGTTTCAGAATAAAAACAGTTAAGGGCCCTAATGATTACAAAAGTATGGAGGAAATTCTTGAAAGGCGAATAAATAGAGGATTAGACAAAGGGCAGGATTTGAATGGATTTAATAAAATGCCTGATTTAATTCTGATTGACGGAGGAAAAGGACAAACTAACATTGCGGAAGGCATTTTGAGCAATTATGGACTGAATATACCGGTATGTGGTATGATTAAAGATGATAAGCATACAACGAGAGGCTTGATATATAAGAATCAGGAAGTAGAATTTAAAAAGACTGATACTGTGTACCGCCTTATATACAGAATACAAGAAGAAGCTCACAGGTTTGCAATTGAATATCACAGAAATTTAAGAGATAAAACATTATTTAAGTCAGAGCTTGACAATGTTGAGAACATTGGAGAGAAAAGAAAAGTAAATTTACTTAGAGAATTTGGGTCAGTCGAAAACATAAAAAATAAAAGTGTGGAAGAATTGTCTGCCGTTTCAGGAATGAATGTAAAAGCAGCAGAGTCTGTTTATTATTACTTTAATAAGCAATAATGAACAATTATTAGAAAGAAGGATGGTAATAGACATGCAGTACGTTAAACTTGAGGATTTAATAAGCTATATAGGACTGGAAACAGTTTATTATCCGGAAGATATACAATCTAGAATTTATACACCTGAAATAATAAGACCAGGTCTTCAAATAGCAGGATACTTTGACTGGTTTTCCTTTGAAAGAGTTCAAGTTATGGGAAAATCAGAAACTTATTATGTCAAGACTTTGGATGAAGAAGTAAAAAAACAAAGGCTAGATAAATTTTTCAGCTTTCCAATACCGGCGCTCATTGTTGCAAATGACATGGATATGGATGAAGATATAATTTATTATGCAAAAAAATATAAGAGACCTGTTTTAAAATCAAGTGAAAAAACAGATAAATTAGTAAATGTAATGATAAATTTTCTGGAGGAAGAACTTGCAGAAGAAACAACAATTCATGGTGTATGTCTTGAGGTTTTTGGTGTGGGCGTATTAATAAAAGGCAAAAGCGGCGTGGGAAAAAGCGAAACTTCTCTTGAACTTATAAACAGGGGACACAGACTGGTTGCAGATGATGCAGTAATAATAAAAAAAGTAGACAATGGGTTAAAAGCAACATGTCCTGAACTTACACAACATTTAATGGAAATCAGAGGAATAGGCATACTTGATATTAAGCATTTATTTGGAGTTGGGTCCATAAGGCTGGAACAATATATTGAATTGGTCGTTGAGCTTGAAGAATGGGACGAAAGCAAAGAATATGACAGAATAGGTGCAGATGAAGAATATACTGAAATACTTGGCGTAAAAATTTCAACGGTAGTAGTTCCGGTTAAACCGGGAAGAAACATATCTGCAATTGTAGAAATAGCAGCTAAAAATTATAGGCAAAAATTATTAGGGTACAATCCGCTTGAAACTTACAATAAAAAATTCCATAATTTAGCACGGAAATAAAAATGAATTTTTATAATAATAACAAGCAAAAAAAATAAGTTTTTTGCTTGTTAACAATTTAATTTAATATATATGAAAACGATGAATAGCTAATTATATTAAGACTATTATAGCTATTTAACTTATTATATAAGCTTTCTCTACATAATTAGTAAATATAGCATTATTTTTGGTTGCATTTAATTAACCTTTAATATATAATCAATGATGGTATTGATTTTAACAAACAATATTGTTAAAGGTTACATTATAAAATATAATAACAATATATAGGAGGATATATTAATGTCAAAAGTTATGAAAACTATGGACGGAAATACTGCTGCAGCGTATATATCATATGCATTTACAGATGTTGCTGCAATTTTCCCTATAACACCTTCTTCAACAATGCCTGAGCTAATAGATGATTGGGCGGCACATGGTAAAAAGAATATATTTGGGCAAACAGTAAAAGTTACTGAACTTGAATCAGAAGCAGGAGCATCAGGTGCTGTTCACGGTTCATTGCAAGCAGGTGCATTAACATCAACATACACAGCTTCACAGGGACTATTGTTGATGATACCTAATATGTACAAAATAGCAGGTGAATTATTGCCAGGAGTATTCCATGTTACTGCAAGAGCTTTAGCAGGGCATGCATTGTCTATATTCGGAGATCACTCTGATGTTATGGCGGCAAGACAAACTGGTTTTGCATTTTTGGCATCAAGCAGTGTTCAGGAAGTAATGGATATTTCAGCTGTTTCTCACTTAACAGCAATTAAGTCAAGAATTCCTTTTGTTAATTTCTTCGATGGATTCAGAACATCTCATGAAGTTCAAAAAATTGAACAAATAGATTATGAAGATTTAGCTAAACTTGTTGATATGGATGCTGTAAAAGAATTCAGAAGCAGAGCTTTAAATCCAGAACATCCTGTAACTAGAGGAACTGCTCAGAACCCAGATGTTTTTTTCCAAGCAAAAGAAGCTTCAAACAAATTTTATGACGTTGTACCGGACATGGTAAATGATTATATGAAAGAAATGAGCAAAATTACAGGAAGAGAATATAAACCATTTAATTACTATGGTGCTCCAGATGCAGAAAATATAATAGTTGCAATAGGTTCAGTTACTGAAACAGCAAGAGAAGTAATTGATTATTTAACTGCAAAAGGTGAAAAAGTTGGTATAGTAATAGTTCATTTGTACAGACCTTTCTCTTCAAAGTATTTCTTTGATGTAATGCCAAAGACTGTTAAAAAAATAGCAGTACTTGACAGATGCAAAGAACCTGGTTCAGTTGGAGAGCCATTGTACTTAGACGTTAAATCATTATTCTATGACAAAAAAGAACAACCAATTATTGTTGGCGGAAGATATGGTTTAGGATCAAAAGATACTACACCTGCTCAGATATTTGCTGTATACAAC
>JBASLQ010000169.1:0-5673 GCA_049656425.1 Sedimentibacter sp. | reverse complement strand
ATTTTATGCTGAAGATGAATATTTTCATTTTTTAAGCCTAAAATTCTTTTTTTTGAAGCAAGAGCAAGTTTTAATGACTGAAAGAAAACTTGCCTGATAATGGGTTTTGATACAACCAAAACCCCATAGTCCTCAACTTTTGCTGATATATCATCTGCAATTTCGCTTTTTACAATAAGAATAACACCTGAAGCACTGATTTCAGTTATAGTTTCAGCAAGATTGTCGCCAAACTCATCTTTAAGAGGAGTATTAATTACAATCAGGTCATATTCAAAGTTATCCATTAATCTTCTTGTTTCTCCGCTGTTTGCAGCTGATGTGATTGATGAAGCAGCGTTAGTATTTAACAGCTGCGATAACAGCTCGATACCCTTGTCAGAACTTGATACAACAAGTACACTAATCATGAAATCTCCACCCCTCATTCATAGCTTTCATTAAATTGTATGAAAGTATGTATTGTGTTCAAATTCTTCCTTGTTGCCCGATTTCTCGCACTGCTTGCATTCATCCGCTTTAGCAACCAGAAATTTTCCTAATGTTTTCTCGGGAAGGCATTTTGCAACGAAGTCACTTTTTAATGCAGTATCTATAGCTTTTTCCAGAGTGTCTGGAATTGTATCATAAAGTTTTAATGTTTCTTTATCAGCTTCATATAAGTTTATATTTGCAGGATTTTTAAGTTCCAAATTGTTTTCAATTCCTTCAAGCCCGGCATAAATTAAAAGGGCAAATGCATAATATGGATTGCAGCTTGGATCAGATGAACGAAGCTCCATTCTGGAATATATTCCATTTGCTGCAGGTATGCGAATAAGCTGTGAACGGTTTTGATAAGACCAAGTAACAAACTTAGGTGCAGAATAGCTTCCAAAACGGTCATATGAATTTGTCAGCGGGTTTAAAAAAACTGTAATTTCTTTTATCCTGTTTAAAATACCTGCAATAAAGCATTCGGCATCCTTTGATTGGTTAAGTGGAATATTGTCAAATAAGTTAACATTGCTTTTCAATAAAGAAATATTTATGTGTAAACCGCTTCCACTGCAATTTTTTAAAGGCTTTGGCATAAATGAAGCGTATAGCCCGTTTAAATGAGCAATAGTTTTTACAACTGATTTGAATGTAACAAGGTTATCTGCAGCAGACATTGCATCACTGTATTTAAAGTCAATTTCATTTTGTCCGGGACCTTGTTCATGGTGTGAGCACTCTGGATGAATTCCCATTTGTTCCAATGTGAGACTTATATCACGACGCACATTTTCGCATTTGTCCAAAGGAGCAACATCAAAATATTCTGCATGATCATGAGGAATTTTAGTAGGGTTGCCATTCACATCTTCTTCAAATAAATAAAATTCACATTCAGATCCTATTTCGATTTTATAACCCATGCTATGGGCTGTATTGACTGCTTTTTGTAAAATAGCTCTTCCGTCGCCTTCAAAAGGAGTGCAGTCAGGATATTTTATGTCGCAGTAAAAACGAACGACTCTTCCTTGCTGTGGTCTCCATGGCAATATAGCTAATGTTGACGGATCAGGATATAAAAACAAATCAGATTCTTCTATATTCAAAAATCCTCTAATAGAAGATGCATCGAAGGAAATACCAGTCTCAAAAGCACGTGGAAGTTCCTCAGATAAAATCGAAATATTTTTTACAGTACCAAATATATCGCAAAAAGACAGACGTACAAATTTAACATCATTATCGTTAATAAATTGCAAAACTTCATCCATAGTATATTTCATATCACACCTCCGAGCGTTAACAACATTATATAACAATTAATTGCTTATATAAAGCTATTATATATTTAATTATTAAAGTGCTTGTATTTACCATATATTTCAGTTAGGTGGTTTTATTTGCACTTCAAAGCTATGTATAAAAAAAGGCGCATTACAATATTGTTTAAAAAATGTTGAAATGAATGCCTTTGTTCATTCTATTTTTCGAAATTATATTATAATTAATATTATATGTCAAGTGATTTTTAGCATTCACAGTATATAAAAAAATTTTAAATTATAAAAAATAATACTTGACATTTAAAAGTGCATAGTTTAGAATCTAACTATAAATCAGCAAAGGCGCTCAGGTTTTAACCTAGGGTGCCTTTCTTTATTTTTGGATAATCGGAGGTAATTATGAGCAATATTTCGGAAATTTTTGGAAGCATGGTATTTAATGACGACGCAATGAAAGAAAGACTGCCTAAAGACATTTACAAAGCATATAAAATAACAATACTTGAAGGAAAAAGTCTTGATATAAATGTTGCAAATGTAGTAGCAAATGCAATGAAAGACTGGGCTGTTGAAAAGGGAGCTACTCATTTTACTCATTGGTTTCAGCCAATGACAGGCATAACTGCAGAAAAACATGACAGCTTTATTTCTGCAACATCTGACGGCAAAGTAATTATGGAATTTTCAGGCAAAGAACTGATTAAAGGTGAACCGGATGCATCAAGTTTTCCGTCAGGAGGACTTCGTTCAACATTCGAAGCAAGAGGATATACAGCATGGGATCCTACTTCATATGCATTTATTAAAGATACGGTTTTATGTATACCTACAGCATTCTGCTCATACGGAGGAGAAGTGCTTGACAAGAAAACTCCTCTTCTTCGTTCAATGGAAGTTCTTAATAATCAGGCTCTTCGTATATTGAGATTATTTGGGGACACTCAGACTAAAAGGGTTATTACAACTGTAGGACCTGAACAGGAATATTTTTTGATTGATAAAGAAGTTTACAACAGACGCAGAGATATTATATATACAGGAAGAACTTTATTTGGAGCGAAGCCTCCTAAAGGGCAGGAACTTGAAGATCATTACTTTGGTGCAATAAAGCCAAGAGTATCTGCATTTATGAAAGAATTAGATGATGAATTATGGAAACTTGGAATACTTGCAAAAACAGAGCATAACGAGGTTGCACCTGCACAGCATGAACTTGCTCCTATATTCACAAATACAAATATAGCCTGCGACCACAATCAACTTACAATGGAAATGCTTAAACGTGTAGCAGACAGACATGGATTGTTCTGCCTGCTTCATGAAAAACCATTTGCAGGAATCAATGGAAGCGGAAAACATAACAACTGGTCTCTTTCAACTAATGATGGAGTAAATCTTTTAGAACCGGGAAAATCACCTTATGACAATGCAAGATTTTTGTTGTTCCTTTGCGCTGTAGTTAAAGCAGTTGATGAATATCAAGATTTGCTGAAAGTTTCAGTTTCAACAGCCGGCAATGATCACAGACTTGGAGGCAATGAAGCACCTCCTGCGATAATATCAATTTTCCTTGGTGATGAACTGACAAATGTATTGGAGTCAATTGAAGGAGAAACTGTTTATGACAAGAAATATAAAAGAGAAATGGCTGTAGGTGTTGATGCTATTCCAGTTTTCCCAATGGACACAACAGACAGAAACCGTACTTCACCTTTTGCTTTTACCGGAAACAAATTTGAATTTAGAATGGTTGGTTCAAAACTTTCAGTAGCTGGACCTAACATGGTTTTAAATACAATAGTTGCAGAGGAATTGTCACAATTTGCAGACATACTTGAAAAATCAGAAGATTTTACAAATGAATTAAACAAATTATTGAAAGAAACAATAAAAAATCATAAAAGAATAATTTTTAACGGCAATAACTATACAGATGAATGGGTTGCTGAAGCAGAGAAAAGAGGACTTCTAAATTTAAAATCAACACCTGAATCATTGCCTTACTTTACAGCTGATAAAAACGTAAAATTATTTGAAAAATTCAATGTGTTATCAAAAAAAGAAATATATTCAAGAACAGAAATAGTTCTTGAGGAATATTGCAAGGAATTGAACATTGAAGCACTTACAATGATAGATATAGTAAAAAAGGATTTAATTTCTGCTGTTACTTCATATATTAAGGAACTAAGCGATACTGCCATTTCCAAAAAAACTTTTATGCCTGAAGTTGATTGCGAAACAGAAAAAAAACTTATTTACAAACTTTCTTTGCTTACTAATTCACTGTACAACAAAACTGAATTACTTGAAAACAAATTGCTGGAAGTGAAGAATTTTTCAAGTACCATCGAGTGTGCAAACTACAGCAGGAGCCACATATTTGCAGCAATGCAGGAATTGAGGGCAGTAATAGATGAACTGGAAACAAATACTGCCAAAAAATACTGGCCATTCCCAACTTACGGTGAAATTCTGTTCAGCGTATAATTAAATATAATCCGTTTTCTAACAGGCACCGCCCAGATTTAAAGGTACAATAAAGAAAAGCACATTATAAGACTTCTTATGGTGTGCTTTTTCTTTTAAAATTAGCGCAATAAATAACAATTAAAAACATCATGCATATACTAAAGCATGAAAAGAAAGGAGATTATATATGATAATTCATGTTGTACAGCCAGGTGAAAGTATATATACCATTGCAAGAACATACGGCGTATCACCGCAAAAAATTATTATTGACAATGAGCTGGAAAATGCAAATTTAGTTATTCCAGGTCAGACTATTGTTATTCTGCAGCCAGATCAGGTTCATGTTGTTCAACCGGGTGATACTCTTGAAAGCATTGCACAGCAATATAACACAACCACTGTAAAATTACTTCAGAATAATCCGTTTATTGGTTTCGCAAATGCAATATTTCCGGGGGATCAAGTAACCATAACAACCAAGGGGCCAAAAAGAGGACCTATTTTTGTTAATGGATATGCATATCCTAATATAGACAGAAATGTTTTCATGAAAACACTGCCATATTTAACTTATTTGACATTGTTTACTTATGGCATTACTAATGAAGGAGAATTAATTGATATAGAAGACGAAGAATTAATAAAAATAGCTAGAGACTTTGGAGTTGCCCCACTTATGCTTATTTCCACATTGACTGAAGAAGGAACTTTCAGCAATGAATTAGCTCATGTTATATTAAATGATGAAAACATTCAAGACAATTTAATAGAAAATGTGTTAGAAACATTAAAAGAAAAACAATATTACGGCTTGGACATAGATTTTGAATATGTGTTGCCTGAAGACAGAGAAGCATTTATAAATTTTATAAGTAAAGTGACTACCAGACTTAATGCTGAGGGATTTCAAGTATTTACAGCTTTAGCTCCAAAAATTTCATCAACGCAGGAAGGTCTTCTTTATGAAGCACATGACTATCCGGCTATTGGTGATGCATCAAACAAAGTGCTTCTTATGACCTATGAATGGGGATATACTTACGGACCTGCTATGGCAGTTGCACCTGTTGACAAAGTAAGAGAAGTACTTGATTATGCAGTAACTGAAATAGACAGAGATAAAATTTACATGGGAATTCCAAACTATGGATATGATTTTATAATGCCTTTTGTGGAAGGTGTATCAAAAGCAGATTCTGTATCAAATGTAGAAGCTGTTGATCTTGCTGCAACTGTTGGAGCAAATATACAGTATGATGAAGTTTCAAAAGCTCCATTCTTCACATATTATGACAACCAAGGCAGACAGCACAGAGTATGGTTTGAGGATGCACGGAGCATTCAAGAAAAGTTGAATTTAATTACTGAATATGATTTTGAAGGTACAGGTGTTTGGAATATAATGAGGTACTTCCCTCAAAATTGGCTGGTTTTAAGC
>JBASLQ010000168.1:0-1925 GCA_049656425.1 Sedimentibacter sp. | reverse complement strand
TAAGATGACATTTGAAGTAGACTTTGATATAATTAATATTGATATTGTCAGAGGAAGGTGAGAAATTGAGATATGATTTGTACTGCGATGAAAGTCGACAGGATTTAATCGTAAAAAAGACATCAATAAATAAAAATAATAGATATATCTGTATTGGTGGAATTATGATGCCAACTGAAAATCGGGAAACGATAAAAGAAGATATTAAAAGCTTGAAACGGAAATATGAAGTTTATGGTGAGCTGAAATGGGGAAATGTTTCCGAAAATAAAATTGATTTTTACTTAGAGCTTATTGATTTGTTCTTTAATCATGAAAGGGAAATAAATTTTAGAACAGTTATTATAGATGCGGTTGAAATTGATAATGATACTTTTAATGAATCTGACCACGAGCTGGGATATTATAAATTCTATTATCAATTATTATATCATTGGATAAATCGCAAAGATACTTATTTTATATTTACTGATTATAAAACTAATAAAGATAAGTCGCGTTTGAAGTTACTAAAGGATGTCCTTAATAGAGCTTGCAATTCACCTTGTGCTGAAATCATTCAAGCTATTAATTCAAAAGAGTCGCTTATTCTTCAGTTGCAAAATGTATTGATGGGTGCTGTTGGTTACAAGTATAATTATGGTACAGCTGGGAAATCATCAGCCAAACAAGCTGTAGTAAATAGAATCGAAGAACACTTGGGACACGAAATTTTACCCACGGTTAAAAGCTACAAAAAATTTAATATATTTAAAATTAATCTCAGAAGGGGGAGGATATAGTGGCACTCCCTGACTTAATTGAGTATACAACCGAAGATGAGTATAAAAATTATTATATTGAACATTATTGCAATGCCAGCCCAATAGATACATTTGATAGCATACCTGTTATGTTTTATCCTGAAACTTTTGAACATGCATTTTATAAAAGAACAGAAAAGAGTTGGAAGGCTCCAAAAGATAGTTTTTCTAAAGAGCGAGGAGAAAGATTAGATTGGATAAAATGCGTGCTGCAAGATCCAACTGTCACGCCAAGAAAGGGATATGATAAGGCTACTGGTTCATATGATAATACTAGAAGAGTAACATTTATAAATGAACAAAATTATGTAGTTGTCATTTACATAAATAAAAAGGGGACAGGCAAATTTGTAACTGCTTATATTGTAGATAATGAAAAAACAGCAGAAAAGATTAGAAACAGCCCATTGTGGGAGAAATAATATTAAAAATGGGAATAAAAAAACCACTGGTTATCTGGCCCAGTAGTTAAAGCCTTTACTAATCCCAAACTTTAAGTAAAGGATTATATTAAAATAATATTACAATTAGACCGATATGTCAAGTGATTTTTAAATATTTTTGCATTTTTGAATTTATAAAGGATAGAAAATACCCACTGGTTATCTGGCCCAGTGGTAGAAGCCTTTACTCATCCTAAACTTTAAGTAAAGAATTATTCATTAATATTATACCCATTATATTATATTATAATCTTTGAAAAAGTTGACAGTAAGTTAAATATAATATTTTAAATTTTATAGACTTGGAAAAGTATTAAGTTCATCATTAAATTGGTGGGCTTTTTATTTTGAATTAAAAATATAAATAAAAGGAAGGAATTTTTTAATAATACAAATTAAGTACATACATAATAGGAAGAAACTTGTTCAAGATAATACGATGTAGCTCATCTCTTAACTGAGGAGGGCTCTTTTTTTATGTCTTTATGCTTATCCTTTTCGTATCGCCTTGCTTATCCTTTGCTACTCGGGGCGAATATAAAGTGGTCTATTCAGAAGAGATATCAGCAGGGTAGAGCACATTGTCCTACAGCTTTTTTCCTTGGGTATGAAAAAGATAAGAACGGTAATTTGATTATTAATGAAGAACAAGCTATAACAGTAAGGCGCATATATAATG
>JBASLQ010000167.1:0-1906 GCA_049656425.1 Sedimentibacter sp. | reverse complement strand
GAACAATATCTTGTAACAACAAAGAACCTGGACGGATTTTTAAATTCTTTGTTAAATGCTCAAGCACCATCTAAATTTACCAATAAATTTTTAGAGCAACTTGAATTTAAGAGCACTAATGATAGACTTTTTATCGGCATTCTTAAAGCTTTAGGCTTTATAGACAGTAATGGTGTTCCTCAAGACAGGTATTTTAAATTTCTTGACCAGACTCAATCTAAACAAATATTGGCTGAAGCAATTAAGGAAGCATATGCTGACTTATATTCAGTTAATGTGAAAGCACACGAAATGTCTACAAATGAAGTGAAAAATAAACTAAAGACATTAACACAAGGGACAAAGTCAGAAGCCGTACTAAATTGGATGTCAAATACATTTACTTCATTATGCAAGTATGCAGACTTTACAAAGCATCCTTCAAAGGAAATTGTAAACATCAAGAATATAGAAGACACAACTTATGAAGAAGTTCCTCTTTCAAGTGGTAATAAAATGACTCATGAGCTTGTAAATAAAAATATAACAACCGAGATGCATTATAACATACAAATACATTTGCCCGAAACAAGGGATATAACTGTGTATGATGCAATATTTAAAAGCCTTAAAGAGCATTTATTGTAAAATATGAACAAGGACCCATTATATTCATTTGTTTTCAAGGGCATACTTACAGAAGAAGCACTTGATAAAACCGAGCGTATTAAAAAATCAAAATTTGGCAACGAAGACTTTAAAAAATTGTACCAAACTCTTGGAATTGATGAGTTAGATGAGGAGCTTGTTATTCAGGCACAAAAAATGGCAATTGTTTATACCGCAATTTGTGCATTTGAAAATATGGTAAGACAATTTATATCAAAAAAGTTGTTGGAAAACAAGGGGGAAAATTGGTGGCAAGAATGTGTTTCAGATAAAATTAGGACAAGAGCTGAAAGTAGACGAGAAGAAGAAAATAAAATAAGGTGGCACACTCCACGTGGTGATAGTATTATAAATTACACAGAATTTGGAGATTTATTGTCAATAATAAGGAATCCTGACAACTGGACATATTTTGAACCACATATCAATTCAATAGAATGGGCAGACCAAATAATAAAGACACTTGAACGGTCAAGAAATGTGATTATGCATAGTGGAGAATTAGTCAATCAGGACATTGAGAGAATTGGAATGTATATAAGAGACTGGATAAACCAAGTGGGATAAAAGAAAAACTAATGCCAACAAAAACTATATGTCAATTGGGGTTTCGGTGCGGACAACTAAGTTCGCAGCCCGCAACAACAGCATCAGGTTTCGACAGGAAAGCAACCCGCAATCACCAACTGCATATAGTTCCTTCCGTTGGCGATAATTAAAACACAAAACATTATGGATACTACATCAAAATCTAAACACATTATTGATTTAGCAAAAGAAATAATCGATGATATCGAACTTAATAGAATTGAAGCGCAATCTATCTTACTAAAATGCACCAGGCTTTCGCGCTATGTTGATAATGAGGAAATAAGAAAATGGTTGAAATTTGAAATGCAAGGATATATTTCTGGTGATCAAATTTCCGAAAAATATATGACAAAGACAGGAAGATGGACAGATAGAAAGGAAAATAAGGGATACTGGATACCTTTATCACAAATAGAAGCTACTATTGAATCACAAACAAATAACCTTAAATCATTTAGAATTCCAGATTCAAGCAGCCAGTTTGCCGCAACTGTCGTGAGTAAAGTAACGGCTTCTATGAATATGACTTCTGATTATATTTCAACTATGGTTGGAATTAAAAGTAGGGTTATATCATTTCTTCATGATTTTGCAACCAATGTATATTATGAAAAAGTTTTTGACAATTTGGCAGAATCTATTTTTGATACTTACAAAAGGGAAATAG
>JBASLQ010000166.1:0-13301 GCA_049656425.1 Sedimentibacter sp. | reverse complement strand
ACTACCTCGTGTTTTTCTTCGAGGAGCCTGGTCTGGTGCGGATCGTCCGGGTGCTGCATGGCGCGATGGACATCGAAGCACAGTTCGCTGAAAAAAATCGCTCCTGACGAAAAACCCACTTGAATCTTCGATCCTGAATCCGGCCGTTACCCCGTCGATGCGAGCGGCGGGAGAAGATGGTCTCGTCGTTTCGGATGCCGCAGGGTAATGCGCGAGGAAGCCCGAACGAAATCGTCTGCTAATCAAAAAGATCATGAGGTGTACAGGTCGCAGGTCCGTCTGTAGAATCCGCCGCCATCATGACAACCGCGAGAATCCGTTGGCAACGGACGTTCAGGAGGCGGGTGGAGCGCAGCGAGAGCGACTCGCCCACATAGATTTCAGACTGTTCTTTCTCGGCGAGGTGTCCCGCGCGGACATCTCGGGAAGGTTCGACGTCGCGCCCGCCGTGGCGACGAGGGATCTCGCACGCTACCGGGCGCTCGCTTCCGGCAACGTCCGCTTCGACGGAAGCACGAAGACCTATCGCGCGACCGAAGATTTCAGGCCGTTGTTCGAGCACTCCCTGGATCGGGCGCTGACCGCGCTGTCCAGAGGCTTCGGAGACGGGCTGGGAGGGGCCGCGAGCGGTCTGGTGTCCTGCGAATATCCGGCCCCCATCAACCGGCCCGCCATCGAGGTGCTCGCGGCGGTGACCCGAGCCATCAGCGGCCGGCGCGTCCTCTGCGTGTCCTACGTGTCGTCGTCCAGCGGAACGACCGAGCGGGAGATCGTGCCGCTCGCCCTCGCCGACAACGGCCTGCGCTGGCACATCCGGGCCTTCGACCGCAGAACCTCCTCGTTTCGGGACTTCGTTCTGACTCGCGTCCGCTCCGTCCGCGTCCTGGCGGATGCTCCGCTGTCCGGGGAGAGCGTTGCCCACGACGTCCAGTGGTCTCGCGAGGTGGAGATGGAGCTCGTTCCCCATCCCGATTTCCCGCGTCCCGAACTGGCTACCCTGGACTATCCGATGATCGAGGGAGTTCTGCGTATCCAGGCCAAGGCCGCCCTTGCGGGCTATGTCCTGCGCCGATGGAGCGTCGACTGCTCCGAGGGGCACTCCCTGCGCGGCCCCGGGTATCGCCTCTGGCTGAGGAATCGCGCGGCGCTGGATGGAGTGGACAGCGCGTCCATCGCTCCCGGCTACGTCCCGGGGGAGTCCATTCGTGGATAGTTCCGGGAGGAAGATCAACCCGCTCCTGAAACTCGCGGCCATCTCGGGCGTCGAGACGGCGATCAAGCTGCACATCCGCCGAGGCGACGATCTGGACGCTCGGGACGGGTCCGGCGCGACACCGCTGATCCTGGCGGCGGGCAAGCGGAGGAGGGGGGCGGTTCGTCTGCTGCTGGACGCCGGGGCAGACCCGACGCTCGCCGACGAGAGGGGAATGGACGCCCTAGCTCACGCTGTCAAAGGCGGATGCCTCGAGACCGTCGCGCTTCTGACCGAGGCTCTGGCTCGTCTCGCCGCTCCCGAATCTTCGAAGGACTCTGCCAAGGAGATCGCCGAGCCGATCATCAAGGAGTTAAAGAGCATCTCAACCGTCGAGCCGGCGGATCACCCGCCTACGGCCGAGTCGCTCTCAAAGGCCGACATGCCTGGGTCGGTCGAGGTTCTTGACGTCGATTCGTTCCCCGATGACGAGGGGCCGGCGGTGCCGAAAGAGGGTTCCCGTCCTGGTCCGTTCGAGACATTGAACGACGTGGTCTCCGGAGTCGCGCTCCCGGATGAGCCGGAGGTGCTCGCGCTCGACGATGATCCACTGGACGACCTCTTCGTGGACGAATGGGAAGCCGAGGAGGAGGTCGCCATCCCGGAGGGCGACGAGACCGTCGCAGAGGCGGTCAGACAGGTTCACGCGGCCATCGGACGGCACAAGGCCGTGGATCGGGACGAGGACTGGGGGGACGTGGATCTCCATCTTCCCGTCAGAGCCGCTCCGCTCTCGCGCGACGGAGGAGAGGGAGCGGTAAGAGACCTCTTGCTCGTGGCGCTGCGTGAGGGAAGGGTCCCGGAGGACGACCTGATCGATGTCTGCTTGAATGCCGACGGTGGTCGCAACGATGAAGCTGAGCGACTTCTGGCCTTTGTTGTGGGCGAACTCGGAGCGACTGTCGTTGAATGGACAGGGGCAGAGAGGCCCTTCCATGGCGAGCCCTCAATAGAGGAGGAGCGTCTGCTGACGGAGGCGGCGGAGTTCGCCGAAGAGCTCGCGTCCGGACGCAACGACCCGTTCAGGTTCTACGCGAAGGACATCCGGGTGGGCCTGCTCGACGCCGAGGAGGAGATCGCCTTGGGACGCGAGATGGAGGATGCTGGTCGAGCAGCTCTTTCCGCTCTCGCCGCGTGGCCTGGGGGACTCTCCGCAGTGTTCGAGGCTGCCGCCCGGGTCGCCCGAGGAGAGGCCGACGTGGAGTCCTTCTGCGCGGGACCTGAACCCTCCTTGGACAAGGAACCTGTCTCGCGGCCGGTCGGAGCGAGCGACGAGGACGACGAGTCGGAACTGGACGAGGACGTATCTTTCTTCGTGAACGCCGTCGCTGCCGTCGAAGCCGCCCGAGGCGATGCTCGCAGGGCGACGGAGGCGCTTGGGGAGGCCCGGCTGACTCGTGGCTTCCTCATGGAACTGGCCGACAAGGCAGGCCAGGAGCAAGCCGGGCTCGACTTCGTCGAGGCTCTCGGTCGGCAGTCAGCGGCGCGGGATCGCATGATGCTCTGCAACCTCCGGCTCGCTCTGTCCATCGCCAAGAAGCATCTCTGGTCCGGTATTCCGTTCGACGATCTCGTCCAGGAGGCGAACATCGGTCTCATGAAGGCGGTCGAGCGCTTCGACTGGCGCCGGGGCTTCCGGTTCTCCACCTATGCGACGTGGTGGATTCGGCAGCAGGTCTCCCGCTCCATCGCAGACACTGGCAGAGTCGTCAGGGCACCCGTTCACATAAAGGAGACGGCGCGAAAAGTCCTGCGCGAGAGGGATGCGACCGAGGCCCGAGTCGGTCGTCCCGAGTCCGAAGTCGAGACCGCGCGACGCGTCGGCATGTCCCTCGCGAAGACGCACATGCTCCTGTCCATGTTCGACGACGTCGAGTCGCTGGACGAGATCGATGCCGATACAGGTCTGTCGAGAGTGGACAGCATCGTCGATGCAAATGCTGTCGACCCGGCCGAGGTTGCCGAGATTGCTTCCCTGCGCGCGACCCTTCTCGGGTTGCTTGCTGACTTGGACGAGCGCAGTCGCGAGATCATTCTTCTGCGCTTTGGCCTTTCGGGCGACGACGCGATGACTCTGGAGGAGGTCGGGCAGTACTTCGGCGTGACGCGCGAGCGTATCCGCCAGATCGAATCCAAGGCGATGCGCAAACTGTCCTCCTGGAGCAGGCTCGGGATTCTGTGGCCTTTCATGGGAGACGGCTACGCACCGAGCCGCTCGCCGGCCCTTGATCAGGCTAAACCCGATGTCTCGTCCGGGACTGAGAAGACGTCTTCCGGCGAGGAGGAACGCGCGAATCAGGTGACTCCGATCGTTCGCGAGGCGCCGTCCTTTCCGCCGCCGCGTCCCACCGACGAAGTCAGACCCGTCGTCAGGCCGACGCCCCCCGTTCGAGGAGCAGTAGAGAGGCACTCCGCGCCAAGGATGCCCGCCTCGATCCATCCGGGCGATCAGGCGTCGAGAATCGCTGACGAGGCTCGCGCGCTGGGCCTCGAAGTCGACGATCGGCGAGCCGGGGGAGGCGAGTTGAGAATCGTCGCTCCGTTCGCCTCTCAGTCGAATGTCAGGGCGTTCGGCCGCAAGTTGCTGGTCTTGGGATTCCGCAAGATGCAAGGGGACGTTTTCGTCAAATGAACCAGAGAACGAGACTCGCTCCGCCGAAGGCCAGCGCGATGATGGAGGCCCTTCGGGGTCTCGGATACTCGACCGCCGCCGCGCTGGCGGACGTCGTGGATAACTCGGTGTCAGCCGGAGCGTCGGAGGTTCGTCTGCGCTTCGACTGGGACGGAGCAAGCAGCCGGATCTTGATTCTGGACGACGGGCGTGGCATGAGCGCCCCCGAGCTCGAAGCTGCCATGACGCTCGGGACGATCAATCCTCTCGACGAGAGGGCGCCGACGGACCTCGGGCGCTTCGGTCTTGGCCTGAAGACCGCGTCCTTCTCCCAGTGCCGCAGTCTCACCGTCGCGTCGAGGCGCGACGGACGGGAGATCGTCTGCCTGCGATGGGATCTGGACGCCATCGCCTCCGACCCCGAGGGTGGCTGGCGCATGTTCGAGGGGCCGGCTCCCGGCTCCGAGCGTTTTCTGGAGCATCTCGCCGCGCTGCGATCGGGGACGCTCGTCCTCTGGGAGAAGATGGACCGGGTGATCACCGCCGGATCGAACTTTGACCACTTCGCCGACCTAGCCATCGACGTCGAGTCCCGTCTCGCGATGATTTTCCATCGTCTGCTGGAAGGATGTCAGCCGGACTTCCGGCTGTTCGTCAACGACAGGCCAGTAGCGCCGTGGGACCCCTTCATGACGGGACATCCGGCCAAGCCGTGGGAGTCGCCGGTCGCGCGGATCTCCACTCCCTCCGGCTCGGTAGAGGCGCAATGCCACGTGCTTCCTCACAAGGACAAGCTGTCCGACGACGATTTCGCGAAGGCCGGAGGACCGGAGGGATGGACGTCCCAGCAGGGCTTCTACGTCTATCGAAACAAGCGCCTGCTGCTGGCGGGAGGGTGGCTCGGACTCGGCAGGGGAAGGGCGTGGAACCGTGAGGAGTCGCACCGTCTGGCACGGATCAGGGTGGATATTCCGAACTCGGCCGACGCCGACTGGAAGATCGATGTGAGGAAGTCCACAGCACGGCCGCCGGTCTTCGTCCGCTCGTGGCTGACCGGTCTGGCGGTGAACACGCGTGAGAAGGCCCGAAAAGTTTTCGCCTTCCGCGGCTCGCCCACGCCAGGGCCTGGCGGCGTGCCAATCGAGCAGGCCTGGCGGGTCGAGCATCTGCGGAGCGGCGTCCGCTACCGCATCAATGAGGGGCATCCCGCCGTCGCCGCCGTCATCAAGGCCTGCGGGGACCGAAAGGACCTCGTCAGGGCGATGCTGCGGGTCGTCGAGGAGACCGTTCCGGTTCAGCGCATCTGGCTTGACACCGCCGAGAACAGGGACATCCCGAGGACAGGCTTCTCGGGTGAGTCCGAGACGGCTCCCGACGGCGTGAGGACGGTGCTCCTGACCCTGTTCAGGGATATGATCGGCCGGCGCGGCATGAGCCCGGAGGCGGCCGTCCGCACGCTGTCCTCCACCGAGCCTTTTCAGAACTACCCCAAACTCATCGCGTCGCTTCCGGACGTCGCGATGAAGCCTGACGAAGGGAACGCAGGATGACGGAAGAGCAGGGCAAGCTGTTTCAGGGTCTGGTCAGCATCGTCCAGACGTCGCTCGTGGCCGACATGGAAATGGGTTCGGTCACACCGATGATCATCGCCGGGAAGGTTGACTTCGTCGCCGACAACTTTTACCCGGGCAAGGATATCGACAGGAAGGAGGCGGTCGCCGAGATCATCCGCCGGTTCAGCCTGTGGATCGGCGGAGCCACGATGCTCTCCGACAAGATGGGCCACAAGGACTGGCTCAACGCCTCGCGCCGCAAGGACTGGCGCTACTGGCAGCGCTACCGCGACTTCCTGGAAAGCAAGATGTCGGTGAAGGCCGTTGACGCCCTGGACGAGGCGACCAACAAGATTCTGGAACTGCTCGAAGACCCTCTGCGTGAGGGTCGCTGGGATCGGCGGGGCCTCGTCGTCGGGCACGTCCAGTCGGGCAAGACGGGGAACTACACGGGCCTGATCTGCAAGGCGGCCGATGCGGGCTACAAGATCATCATCGTCCTCGCCGGCATGCACAACAACCTCCGCTCCCAGACCCAGATTCGCCTGGAAGAGGGGTTCCTGGGCTACGAGACCTCGGCCAAGAACGACATGGTCCGCTACATCGGCGTCGGCGAGAACGGTCGCGACGCTGAAATCCGCCCTAATTGCGCGACGAACCGATCGGACAACGGCGACTTCAATACCAAGGTCGCGAAGCACCTGGCCATCTCTCCGGAGCAGCGGCCCTGGCTGTTCGTCGTCAAGAAGAACAAGACGGTACTCGAACGCCTGCTCAAATGGATTCGCAACCATGTCGCAGATGCGAAGGACGCGGATGGGCGTCCCCTCGTCTCGGGCTTCCCTCTGTTGCTGATCGACGACGAGGCTGACCATGCTTCCGTCGACACCGGGGACCAGATCGTGAACAAGGATGGCACGGTGGACGACGAGTATCAGCCGAAGGCTATCAATAGCCGCATCCGGAAGATTCTCCACTCGTTCGCACGCAAAGCCTACGTCGGATACACCGCCACGCCGTTCGCGAACATTTTCATCGACCGCCGGAAGACGACGAAGGAGGAGGGGCCGGATCTGTTTCCGCAGTCATTCATCGTCAATATTTCCGCCCCCTCGAACTACGTCGGCCCCGCCCGCGTCTTCGGGCTGCGTTCGATCGATGGCAGAGCGGGCGGTCTGCCTCTGACTCGCGAGGTGAACGACCAGGCTGACACCTCGGGCGAGGACGGATGGATGCCCGTGAGGCATGACAAGAACCACGTTCCCCTGTTCGAGGGGCGTGACGAGGTTCCGCCGTCCCTGCGGGAGGCGCTTTCCGCCTTCGTGCTCTGTTGCGCGGTGCGCGTCCTTCGAGGGCAGGGCGACAGGCACTGTTCGATGCTGATTCACGTGACGCGCTACACCGCCGTCCAGGAAGAGGTCCGACGTCAGGTGGACGACCTCATGAAAAGTTTCCGCAAGCGTCTTCGGGGGTTCGGCGCGACGGAGAGGGACGAGTTGCTGGCGGAGTGGCGTGAGCTCTGGGAGGACGACTTCGTGCCGACAGCTGCTGCCGTTGCAGCAGTCATGGGCGAGACGTCCGGCGAGTTCGAACTTCCCGACTGGGATGACGTCAAGTCTGTTCTTCCCGAGGTGCTCGAGGACCTCGCGAACGGGGTCAGGGCCATCAACGGGTCGGCCGGCGATGTTCTGGACTACGCCGAGCGGGAGGAGACCGGCCTGAAAGTCATCGCCGTCGGCGGAGACAAGCTCGCCCGGGGCCTCACGCTGGAGGGACTCTGCGTCAGCTACTTCGTCCGCTCCACCAAGATGTATGACACCCTGATGCAGATGGGCAGGTGGTTCGGCTATCGCCCGGGCTACCTCGACCTCTGCCGTCTCTACACGACATCCGACCTCGTGGAGTGGTTCGGCCACATCGCCGACGCAGCGGAGGAGCTTCGCCAGGAGTTCGACACGATGGCGAAGATTCACACGACGCCAGAAACCTACGGCATGAAGGTCCAGTCGCACCCGGTTCTGATGGTCACGTCGCCCATCAAGATGCGCAGCGCGAAGACCTTGCAAGTCTCGTTCAGCGGTTCCGTGCTCGAAACCGTCGCCTTCCATCGCGACGCCTCCATCATCGAGCGGAATCTCGCGGCGACGGAGCATCTGCTCGAAGCGGCTGGCCCGCCGACGGAGGGCGGCGGCCTCATCTCGCGCAAGCGGGGCTCAGGCGTTCAGGAGTGGAGGGGCTTCCTCTGGGAGAGCGTTCCCGCCGAGCATGTCATCGAGTTCTTCTCGACCTATCTGACGCATCCGGCGGCCCGCAAGGTGAACAGCGCGGTGCTGGCGGACTTCGTCAAGGTGATGTCGTCCAGGGGCGAACTCACCTCATGGACCGTTGCTCTACTCGGAGGGAAGGACGGGGCGGACGGAGGTCCGTTCGAACTCTGCGGCAAATACGCACTGGAGCACATGATCATCCGCAAACCCAACTCCAACATGGAGCACTACTCGATCGGCCGGCTTCTCTCGCCGAGAGACGAGACGATCGACCTCGGCGAAGAGGCTTGGCTCGCCGCCATGAGGTTCACGCTGGAGGACCGGGCGCGGGACCCCGGGCGAGGTACGGAGGAGACCGGGAAGGAGCCGCCAAAATACCCCGGAGGGGTCTGGGTTCGTCGAGTGCGCGGATTGGGAGACGACAATGTTCCTGCTCATCCGGAGCGCGGTCTTCTGCTTCTGTATCCCATCGACCCGAACGGCGCGGATCTGCCCGATGGCTCTCCGCCCGTGGTCGGCTTCGGGATCAGCTTCCCCGCCAGTCGCTCGACGACGACGGTGAAGTACAAGGTGGATCATCTTCTCTGGGAGACCGAGTATGCCCCGGCCGATTGACGAGTTCCTCACCGCCTGGGCCGCCCTATCCAGCCGCGGCGAGGGGGCGGGTGGCTGGCGCGGCATCCCCGTGACCCCTGCTGGAGGAGTCTGCGAGCTCATGGCGGCCAGACGATTCCCGGGCAACGAGGAGGCTCTTCTCGCCTGCTTTCCCACGGCCCGTCCCGGAGCATCCGAGCGTCTTCCGGAGGGCAGGGGGTTCGAGGTTGTCCGGGTAGACCCGTTCGGCGACGGCAGGACGTGGATAGCCCTGTCCAGGAAGGAGTCGGGGAGTCCCGAACTGTTTGCGGAGATGGTCGGTGATGTCGCCGGGGCCATGGACGCCAAGGCGGCGGAGGGCGAGACGGCCGTTCTCCGGACCATGCTGCGCAGAGTGCGCATGTGGCAGCAGTTCATGTTGCGAGGGGCCGGGCCTCTGAGTTCCGAGGCGGAGCTAGGTCTTGCGGGAGAGATCTACTTCATGGTGTTGTTTCTCGACGCAGGAATTTCGCCCAAAAGCGTCCTGAGAGGATGGGTCGGGCCGGATGACGCTCCGCAGGATTTCCTCCTCGGAGACGGTGCGATCGAGGTAAAGGCGACGATGTCCTCGTCGGGCTTTCCGGTGAAGATAGGCTCGCTGGAGCAGTTGGACGACGCTGTCACCTCTCCGCTTTTCCTCGCCGCCGTCAGGTTTGCGAGAGGCGAGGAGGGAGCGACGCTTCCCGAGATGGTCGCCGATGTGGAGCGACGTCTCGGAGATGAGCCCGGGGCGATTGACATTCTTCGCGAACGACTCATGCTCGCCGGCTATGCGGAGGCCCATGCAGGGCAGTATTCCCGAAGATTCGAGCCAAAGGAGAGTCGGGTTCTCTCCGTCATCGAGGGCTTTCCGCGCCTGACGCCGGGAGTCGTTCCCGCCGGGGTGACTCACGCCCTCTACGAAATCAATCTGGACCACGCAGGAGACTTTCTGCGCGACTTCGTCGTGGTCCTCTCGCAACTAGGAGAGATCCAATGACTCTCGACGACTTCCTTGCCGAGATGCGGGCCGAGATAGCGGCGCAGATGAGCGAAGGCTCCCACTTCGCGGAACTGGTGTTCTGCGAAGTGGTGATGCAGCACCTCGTCGACGCCGGTATGACTTTCGAACCCGTTGTCTGCCATTTTCAGGGGAAGGTGGCGAATGCCAACCTCCGACTCAGTGGCTACGCCATCTCCGACGACGCCGATCAACTCGACCTCTTCGTCAGCCTCTACGAGGGCTTCGAGACCCCGACGCCTGTACAGGACCAGGACTCCAAGACGGCGGCCCAGCAGTGCGTCCGGTTCCTCGAGCTCTGTGCAGCCGGATGTCTGGCCGACAAGCTCGATCCGTCCAGCGACGCCCACTCGCTCGCCCTGACCATCCGGGAGATATACGACGGTCTGGAGCAGGTCCGGGTCTTTGTTCTCACGGACGGCGTCGCCAAGTCGAAGAGCTTCAAACCAAGGGATGTCGGCGGCAAGTCAGTCCGTCTCGAAGTCATGGACATCGAGCGGCTCTTCCGCCATCGCTCGGAGGGCAAGCCGCGCGACGAGCTCGTCGTCGACTTCAACGAGGTCTCCGGCTCCCCTCTGCCCTGCGTCTTCGTTCCGGGAGAGACCGGAGACTACGATTACGCCCTGACCGCCGTGCCCGGCGAGGCGCTGCGCCACGTCTACGAGAAATTCGGTCCCCGGCTGCTGGAGGCCAACGTGCGCTCGTTCCTGAGCGTCAAGGCCAAGGGCGTGAACGCCGGCATCCAGAGCACGCTGCGCGGCGCGCCCGAGCGTTTCATGGCCTTCAACAACGGCATCGTTCTGGTCGCCGACGAGATGAAGCTCGCCCGGGCCAAGGACGGATCTCCCGGTATCGTCTGGCTTCGGGGGATGCAGATCGTGAACGGAGGTCAGACAACTGCCTCGATCTACTTCACGAAAAAGAAGTACCCCGATACCGACCTGAGCAAGGTCCGCGTCCCCGCGAAGATCATTGTGATGAGAGAGGATGACCCGACGAAGGAGGAGGCTCTGGTCTCCGACATCTCGCGCTACGCGAACTCCCAGAACGCGGTGCGGCAGTCCGACCTGTCGGCGAACAAGCCTTTCCACGTGGACGTCGAGCGGTTGTCCCTGTCCGTCTACTGTCCAGATGGGGTGGGCCGCTGGTTCTACGAGCGGGCGGCGGGTAGCTACAACACACTTCTGTCGCGCGAAGGCACGACTCCCGCCCGGCTGAAGGCCCTGAAGGAGTCGGTGCCGGCCTTCCGCAAGATTACCAAGACGGATTTGGCGAAATACCTGATGGCCTGGGACGTCCGACCGGACGTCGTCAGCCTCGGGACGCAGAAGTGCTTCGACCGCTTCATGACCGGACTGGGCGAGGCCGAGGCGGCCGGGACTCCCTTCATGCCTGACCCGGCCTTCTTCAAGGCTCTCGTCGCCAAGGCTCTGGTGTTCAAGGCCGTCCACAAGACAGCTCGTCCGCTGGTATCCGCGTTCCTGGCGAACGTGGCGGCCTACACGGTTGCCGTCGTGGCTCACTCGTATCGGGATGCCTTCGATCTCGAGAAGGTCTGGCGCAACCAGGGTGTCTCGCAGCAGTTCGTCGAGCAGGTCGGGATTTGGGTGCGGGAGGTGAATGAGCGCCTTCACGGGACCGCGAACGGCAAGATGATCTCCGAGTGGGCAAAGCGGCCGGAGTGCAGGGAGGCGATGTTCGCTCGTCCGTTCTCTCCGCCGTCCGTGGACGTTCCAGAGGCTCGTAGAGGCTGAGTCGGTGACCGACGTCGTCGACCCGGAGACGAGAAGCCGGATGATGTCCGGCATCGGAGGACAGAACACGAAGCCTGAGATCGTCGTCCGCAAGGCCCTCTTCGCGGCAGGCTTCCGGTTCCGTCTGCACCGGAAGGATCTGCCGGGACGGCCTGACGTCGTTCTTCCCGGGTGGCGCGTCGCGGTGTTCGTCCACGGCTGCTTCTGGCATGCCCATCGAGGCTGTCGCTACGCCAAGATGCCCGCCTCGCGGAGGGAGTTCTGGGAGGCCAAGCTCGCCACCAACGTCGAGCGGGACCGGCGCGTGAGAGACGCGCTGCTGTCGGCGGGCTGGAGGGTGCTGGAGGTCTGGGAGTGCGCGACGCGCTCGGTGGAGATTCGAGAGAATCTCCCGGAACTTTTGACTCGCTGGATAGAGGGGGCCGATGTCATCGGGGAACTCTGCTCCGATTCCACGCGTCCATGAACTTCAAGACCACGCCAGCGATCTTGCGAGCTAGACGAGGCGGGACCGCATTGCCGACCTGCGTGTATTGCTCAGTCCGGCTGCCGGCGAAGAAGTAGTTGTCCTGGAAGGTCTGAAGACGGGCGGCCTCGCGCACAGTCAGGCTTCGGCACTGCGACGGGTCGGGGTGGATGAAGTAGTGCCCGTCCTTGGCTATGTGGGCGACGACCGTGGACGACCACGAATCCTCCAATTGAACCCGGAACCGATCGGCGAACGGCACCTTCTCCGAGGACACGTTGTCGTGCTTGGGAAGCAAGGGGGTCGGGAAGTCGGCGATCTTCGGAGAGAAACCTTTCGCTTTTCCGTAGGCGGCGGCGAAGAGATAGCGGTGAAGGTCGGAACGCATGTGCGACCGCGTCTCGTGCTGAATCACCCCTCCGAGGCGTTTGTCGACATACCAGTCGCTCAGCCTGTCCCGCATCGTGTTTCTCGTCGTGTCGAAGGGCAGAAAGGGGCCTCCGACAGACGCGTGATGGCGAGCCTTCTCCACGGCTCTACTCATCTCATGGAAGACGGGTTCCAGGTCCTCCGAGCGATAGAAGCGAAGCTCCTCGGCTGTCTCGGCGATTGCGGAGAGCCACTGGTCGCGCCCGTCCGGCTCCTTCGATAGTCGGCTCCGGAGCGGCGGAAGACCGGACAGCGCCTCTCCTACGAAAACCTTCTGGTTCTCGCCACCCAGAACGAACTCCTCCGGCTTCGAGGATAGCTCGGGAACCGAGTGCGCGACGTCCGAGCGAATTCCGAACAGGATGACTCTGTGGCGGCCCTGTGGAACGCCAAAGCGCTCTGCCTCGATGACGAAGTCGTGCGGATCTATCTCTCCCGCCGCGCCCGGTTTAACCAGCGAGCGAATCTGGTATTCGAGGCCGTCCCCCGGTTTGGAGAGGTCGGCCACGATTCTGTCGAAGATCGGTGAGCCACCGTACTGCGAGGAGAGCATTCCCTTCACGTTCTCCATGACGAAGACGGCCGGCTTGTGCCTGCGGATGATCCGCAGATATTCCCGGTAGAGGAAGTGCTTCTCGTCGCTCTCGAACTTCTCCAGCGACTCACGCGTCCGTCGCGATCGACCGGCGAGCGAATAGGCCTGGCACGGAGGTCCGCCTATCAGAACCCAGTCGTTCGCGCCGCCGAGAGCGGCCTGAATATGGCGATCGAGTTCCTCCGGGTCGTCCTTCCCGAGTTCGAAGTTACGCGCTTCTTCGAGTGCCTCTCGCCCTGCCTCGGTGGCATCCGGATGGGCGAAGAGGACTTCGCGGGATATGTTGCCTCGAATGTGATCGTAGTAGCAGTCCGGAGCCTTACCTTTGGGAAACTTCCGGTAGAGCGAACGTAGAGACAGCGTCTTGTGAGCCGTCGGGTCCTTCTCCGCCGAAACTTTCAAGGAGAAGTAGGAATTGCGGTCGACGTCCAGGATCGACGAGAAGCCTTCTCCGAGACCGCCTGGGCCCGCGAAGAGATCTATCACCGGGATGGGTCTGCGTTGCGTCATGCGTCGTCGTTCTTGTGTTTTCCGTCGTGCAAAGAAAAGGGCGCGACTCGCGCGCCATGGAATGCCATCGGAATCGTCGAGAGGCGTAGCGTTCCGCGCACTGAGTCTACCTCTTCGAAGGGCATCTTCGATACCTGGAAACGATTCGACGACGCTCCTCCACAGGCTCACCGATCGTATTATACTGTAAATCCTTACAGTATTTTAGCGCATCCATCTCATGCCTCTCGA
>JBASLQ010000165.1:0-1846 GCA_049656425.1 Sedimentibacter sp. | reverse complement strand
TTGCAATGTCCAAAGGCACATTATTACCTAATATTTGTACAAGTCCTGCTTGTTTAATCAAACTATAAAAACAGATGAATTTTTCTCATAAACAACGATTTTAATATTTTACTCTTTGTCTTTATATGAAACTCCAGTTTTAGAAAAAATTATTTATAGAATACTGTTTAATAACGCCACCTTCTTGTTAATGAATTGTATAATAAATTACATATTGCTGCAATCACATTTAATTTGTATTTAAATTTTGATATATATTTGCTATAATGATAGAATAGTCATTGATGAATTCTTTAATAAAATCCATATCATATAGGGTGGCAGTATGCAGAAGAAAATAATTTTAGTTACCGGTTCTACGAATACAAAACAGTTTTTACTAGAACAACTTAAGGAAATTATTCCGAGCAATTATACTATTGAAGCCTATGAAAGTGAAAAAAAAATAATTCCTTCATTAAAGTGTGATTTGTTAATTGTTTCAAGTGCTTTAATGAAAGAAGAACTGGATCAGATGAACATTGAGTATGATCCTAAAAACACTATAGTTTGTGAAAGAAGCATTAATTTTGATTATATAGACCAGGTGGCGGATATTCCTGTCAATCAAGAGGTTTTGTTGGTCAATGACGAGCTTGATAACACCACAAGCGCTATTAATGATTTAATTGAATTAGGTTTAAACCATATAAAATATTACCCGTATTATCCAGGGATAGCAAGCTATAAAAAACTTAAAATTGCAATAACACCGGGAGAACCTGACAAAGTTCCTCCTTGTGTGACGAAAATAATTGATATGGGACCCAGAATTATTGATATTAACACATTGTACACTATTATGGACAGGCTTCACTTAACTCACAGGGATACTACATTTATAACTAAAAAGTATATGCAGAAAATTATAAATGTGTCAAAACGAATTGCAGCCATTAACAGCAATGTAAACACATTAAATGTTTATTTAAATAACATAGTTGACAGCCTGGCAAATGGGATTATAGTTATTGATGAAAATGGATATATAAAATATGCCAATGATGAAATGACAAAAATTTTATCATTAGGGAAAAATATTGAAAATAAGAACATTAGAAATATAGTTGACAAAGAAATGCTTCCTTATTTTTTAAGCAGCGATATCTTTGAGAATAAATCCATGTACTTAATGGGCGTAAGTATTAAAATGACTAAATTTAATGTCCCCAACAGCAACAATATAGTTGTTACTACAAGCAGAGATAAAAAAAACATTGTTAAGAAAAGTTTTAGCCAGGACTTGCTGCTAAAAGGACATTATGCTAAATATAATTTTGATAATATTATTGGCGAAAGCAATCTTTTAAATGAAACAAAAAATATTGCATTGAAATTGTCAAAATCAGAGCTTACTGTTCTTATTGAAGGAGAAAGCGGTACAGGCAAAGAACTTTTTGCAAGTGCCATACACAACAATTCCAGCAGAAAATTTGGACCGTTTCTTGCATTGAATTTTAGTGCCCTGCCAGATGATTTGATTGAAAGCGAACTTTTTGGCTATGAAGAAGGAGCATTTACCGGAGCTAAAAAGGGCGGTAAAATAGGACTTTTTGAATTAGCTGATGGTGGAACAATTTTTTTGGATGAAATAGGGGACGTTTCTCCTAAACTTCAAACAAAACTGCTAAGAGTGCTTCAGGAAAAAGAAGTTATGCCTATTGGAGGTACAGCAATCAGGAAAGTTGATGTCAGAATAATTGCAGCAACAAATAGAAACCTCAAAGATATGGTTTTAGAAAAACAATTCAGGTCAGATTTGTATTACAGATTAAAGATAGGCTATGTAAGCATATCTCCTTTAAGG
>JBASLQ010000164.1:0-2038 GCA_049656425.1 Sedimentibacter sp. | reverse complement strand
GCCTTATGACTTAATGCATGGAAGCTGCTTCTTCGTTCAATCAATGGATGTCCCGATAATCTTGCTAATGGTTCAAACTCATCAGTGATTGGGGGATCAACTATCAATGGAAAAGCTTTTATATTCTCACACATTTCATATGCTATTTTACTGCCTAAGTCACATGGATGCTGCCCATACAAACCGCTTGCCTGCTGTTTCAGCATTTCTTCACATACTCTGTATATTCCGCCTTCTAATGGTTTTGTATGTCCGCCTCTGCTCACTATAACATCCAGCAAATTTATATCTATGCTGTTTTCTTCTAAAAATTTTTCAATACATTTTTCACGATATTTATTTTGTTCCATGAAATGATTGAATTGCTTAATTTCTTCTGCCGGATGTTCCACATTGATTTTAACTTTGCAAAGTTCATTTTCATAATATGCAATTTTTGTTGATGTTGAACCTAAATTTAATACTAGTATTTTATACATATGCCACCTCTTCATTGATAGATATTATTAAGATGTATAAGCTGCTAAAGCAATTGAAAGAAGTTTGCCTTTAATTGATTCGGTTCTTGAAGTAAATACGATTGGAATTGCAGCACCAACAGTAGCAGCAACAACTGTTTTCTTTGCTATATAAGTTATTGATTTTGTCAATGTATTGCCAACAGTTAAGTTTGGCACAACAATAATATCTGCCTGTCCTGCCACAGGACTGGTAATACCTTTAGCATTAGCTGCTTCCTTAGATACAGCATTGTCAAATGCAAAAGGACCGTCGACGATACAGCCTTTAATTTGTCCTCTTTCAGCCATTTTACTGAGAACGGCAGCATCTATAGTATCCTGCATTTCGGGGTTTACAACTTCTAATGAAGCTAATACAGCTACACGGGGGGTTTCCATTCCTAATTTATGAGCCAAGTCAACTGCATTTTCCAAAATTTCCTTTTTGCCTATTAAATCAGGATTAACAGTAATGGCACAGTCTGTTATAAACAATAATCCTTCTTCATTTTCTTTTTCTAAAACTGAAATTTGTGTTATATGTTTTCCAATATTTAATCCTTTTTCTTTATTTAATATGGCTTTTAAAAATACGGAAGAATGAAGCATTCCTTTCATTAAAGCTCCGGCTTTTCCTTGTGCCACTAAGTCAACTGCCAAATCAGCTGCCTTTTTATGGTCTTTTTCATCAACCATTTCAGCCGTTATTTTCAGCCTGTTTTCTTCTATGATTTTATTCATTTTGCATACATCACCAATTAATATAAACTCTGCAAGGTTTATTTCTTCCGCTTTGGATATTACCTCCAAAACATCTAAATCATCTGCTGCAACAACAGCTATTTTTTTTGAACTTTTCTGTTTTGCAAGTTCAATTAAATGTTCAAAGTTTTTAACAAACATAATTTCTGCCTCCTTTATATAAAATTTACTGATTGTTAAAAATAGTAGGGAACATAGATATGCTCTCTACTATCTGATACATTTCTCTGTCTATTATTATACCAGGAACAAAACAGACTGCGGAATATAAGTTATTATCATAAGAGCTATTATCATTGCCAGTATGAACCACCATACCTTGCCCGCGACAGCCTGTACGCTGAGTTTGGCGACATTCGCCGTAGTAAACAGACAAACACCGAATGGCGGTGTAACTAATCCTATCGCTGTATTAACTGTAATCATAATACCGAAATGAACTAAATCTACATTCAGGAATTTCATTATTGGAAGCAGCAATGGTGTAGCTATAAGAATAATTGAGCCTGTTTCCATAAAGCAGCCTGCTATAAGCAATATTACGTTTATGATGAGCAATAATAAAACTTTACTTTCTGTCAAGGCTAGCATTGATTCCATTATGATCTGAGGAATTCTTTCATAAGCCATAACCCATGAAAACAAAGTGGCGTTGGCTATTATAAACATAATTCTTGCAGCGCCCATTGCTGAACTTTTAAATATGTCAGGCAAATCTTTCATATTAAGTTCTTTGAATATAAACAAACCTACTAAAAGCGCATATACAACTGCAA
>JBASLQ010000163.1:0-7650 GCA_049656425.1 Sedimentibacter sp. | reverse complement strand
ACTATAAAACCTGCAGGAAAACCTGCTTTATATAAATCAGCTATTGATGTACCTGTCAAAACACCATATTGAACAAATGAGATGCTTGGAGGTATTATTACTCCTATTGGCGCCGCGCATGCGATAACCGCTGCGGCAAAATCTTTGTCATATTTAGCTGCAACCATACCAGGAATCATTATTCCGCCTATAGCTGCTGCAGTTGCAACACCGCTTCCTGATATTGCTGCGAAAAACATACTTACTATAATTCCAACAATTGCAAGACCGCCCGTTATATTTCCTACTGCACGGTTAGCAAGTCTAACAAGTCTGTATCCAATACCACCCTTGCCCATAAGGTCTCCGGCTAAAATAAAGAAAGGAATGGCAAGCAAAGCTGTAACATCTACACCGGCAAAAAGTCTTTGAATAACTATTTGCATTTTTATTCCTTCTGCCAATATATAAACAATTGAAGCAAGTCCCACTGTAACTGCTATAGGCACACCCACAATAAGCAAAATACCCGTCAGTCCAAAAAACATACCTGTAGTCATATAAATCTACCTCCTAAGTTACTCTTGAGACTCTATAGCAGCTTTTCTGTTTTTCATAAAAACAGCTACTAAATGAATCAACATTACTATCATAGATAACGGGATTACACTGTAAACAATATTCATTGGTAATTCCATATTAGGAGACATCTGAGTTTTAGCTATCCCCAAAGTTGAAAAACCTATCCAGCATAGTAGAATTGTATATGCTGCAACAATAATACTTTGTGTAATATTCAATATCTTTTTTGGCATTCCTTTTAAAGTTTCATCAAGAACTGTAACAGCAATTTGGCTACCATCCTTGGCAGCGCATGTAGATCCCATAAATATAACCCAAACACACATATAACGAACTAATTCTTCACTCCATGACAATCCAGAACCCATTAAATATCTTGCAATAACTTGACTGAATAAAATTGCAGTCATTGCCATTAACAAAACAGCTATTATTTTTTTTATTATATAATCTAAAAGGTCGCTTACAGACAGAATTATCTTCATTTATACCTCCTGATCTCTATCCGAATTATTGTTAAGCTAAGATAATTTTAAATTATCTTAGCTTAATCTTGAATGTTTATCTCAATGCTTCTATTGCTTTATAATATTTATCTGTGTTTGATGCTGCAAACCCGTCATAAACTGATTGAACCATTTCTTTCATAGGTGCTCTGTCTATTTCAAATATTTCCATTCCTTCAGCTTTTAACTTTTCAATAAACTTTTGTTCTTCAACTTGTTGTTCCTTAGAAATTTGTAAAGTTATTTCTTTTGCAGTTTCTTTGAACAATTGTTGTTCATCAGCAGATAATGTATCCCAGAAAGTTTTAGATGCATGAGCTGTTGTAAATGCGAAAATGTGTTCAGTTAATGAAACATTATCTTGTACTTCATAAACACGTTCATTATTTATTGTGGCAATTGAGTTTTCATGACCGTCTATAGTTCCCTGCTGTAAAGCTGTAAATACTTCTCCCCAGGACATGGCTTGCGGTGAAGCGCCTAATGCAGTAAATGTGTCAACAAATATAGGGCTTTCAATAACTCTTATTTTCATTCCTTTTAAATCTTCAACTGATTTTATTGGATCTCCTGAATTTGTTACACTTCTAGGACCTCTTGCTATAAGTCCTAAAGTAATGATTCCTGCGCTTTCACTTTCCTTATACAATTCTTCAGCTGAATCAGACTCTAAGAATTTAAATACATGTTCCCAGCCGTCAAACAAGAAAGGCAAGTCCAATGTTTGGAAAGCGGGTACAAAGTTTCCCATAGGAGAAGATGTTATTACTGCTAAATCCAATGTTCCGTACTGCAATCCTTCTGCAAGTTCTCTGTCTTTTCCTAAAACTCCTGCAGGGTAAATATCAATTTGGAATTTCCCATTAGTTTTTTCTTCAATTGCTGCTTTATATCTCAATGCAAATTGATGATATGCATCTTGATCAGATTCAGGTGACATATGTCCAAGTTTTAATACAATTGCTTCTCCTGATGCTGCAGGTTGTTCGCTTGATGCTGGTTGTTCGCTTGATGCTGGTTTGGGTTCAGTATTACCTCCGCTACATGCAGTTCCTAATACCATTAATAAAACAAGAATAATCGATAAAGTTGCAGATTTAAATTTCATAATTCCTCCTGATTTTTAAAATTATTTTTTTATTTTATTAAATTTGTATAATTTTTCTGTACAATGCTTATCAATTGATACAGCACTTTTGTTACTGGTACGCTCATGCCTAATTTTTCTGCTTCTTTCGCAACAGCACCGTTAATGAATTCAATTTCTGTTATTCTACTGTTAATAACATCTTGCAGCATCGACGGCATATGTTCTGCATGTTCAATGAAATCTTGTTCTATAAGCTTGATTACGTTTTCTGCGTCAGCATTTATATTTTTCTTGTTTGCTACAGAAACAACTTCTTTAGCTATTGAACGAGCAAGTTCCTTGCCTTCTTCCGTTCCTCCGACAATACCCAGTTTTAATCTTGTTACAGCAGTGAGAGTATTGCAGGCTGCATTAAATGCGACTTTTTCCCAAATTGATACAAAGACATCTTTAGTTATTATGCAATTAAAACCAGCCTCATTTAATGTTGTTTCAATTTCCTTTAATTGATCTGTCACTTCTCCGTTGCAGCTCATAATTTTAGTTGTGCCTTTTCCTTTTGATTTAACACAACCGGGTTTTAGCAAATCGCTTGGAAAATTTGTAGTGCCGATAATTATTCTGTCTGTGGAAAAAAATTCCTTTATTACCTCTTCATTTCCCAAACCGTTCTGCAATGATAAAATCATTGTGTTTTTACCTATTTGTTCTTTTAACGATTGTAATGCAGATCTTGAATGTATTGTTTTTGTAAATAAAATCAACAAGTCAGGCTTTTCAGAAACTTCATGGGCATATGTAGCTTTTATTGGAATAATTTTTTTGCCTTCTAAAGTTTCTACCATCAAACCGTTTTTATTAATTTCATCTATGTGTTGCTTTGATACATCTACTAAGGTAACATCATTTCCCTTTTCTTTCAAAAGGCCGCCATACAAACTTCCCATGGCTCCTGCACCTAAAACTAAAATTTTCAAAGCTCCACTCCTCTCATTTTATAAATTTTATAAATAGTCTATGCTGTTGCAGTAGCCCCAGTTTCAACATTCATATTCTCAAGCTTTCTAATATATTTCTCATAATATTCCACAGTGTACTCTTGAAGTTCTATTTTCTGATTTTCAGTCAAGTGTTTAAATCTTCCTTGAAGATCAATGTATTCACTGATTGGCTTAAGTTCTTTTAATTTATTGTTAATTGTTACTTTGCCATCCTCATATTCATATAATATCCAACAGCCTGTTTGTACAGCAGCTCTAGCTAATTGTATAGTTTTAGACGGATCGTATCTCCATCCTGTTGGACATGGAGTTTGAATATGAATTAATGAAGGTCCATCAGTATCCTTTGCTTTTTGAAGTTTTTTCTTAAAATCATTTAGGTTATGTATAGATGCTGTTGCAGCATAAGGAATATCGTGTGCTATTGCTATTTCAATCAAGTTTTTTCTTCCAGTTGGTTTTCCGGCAGGTGTAGTCGTTGTGCTTGCAAAATAAGGAGTTGAACTGCTGCCTTGTATGCCTGTATTCATATATGCTTCATTGTCATAACATATATACATAATTTTATCTCTTCTTTCCAAAACACCTGATAAAGCTTGTAGCCCTATGTCAACTGTTCCTCCGTCTCCTGCGAATGCTAATACAGTTGTGTCTTTATTTCCCTTTACATTTAAAGCAGCCCTTACTCCTGCTGCACATGCTGCAGTGTTTTCCAGGTTTCCTTGAAATCCTGCAATTTTTAATCCTGATTCATTGCCAAAACCAGAAAATAATGCTGAACATCCTGGTGGTATTAAAATTATTGTATCTTCCCCAAGTACAGACATTACATTTCTCATTATTAACTCCATGCCGCATCCTGCACATGCACTTACCCCATGAGAAACCAATCCTTTTGATTCATGCTGTATATCAAACATTCTTAATCACCTGCCTTATATCCATTGGATTTTCTTTAAGATCAATCCATTCAGTATGTGTTTCTCTTTCACCTTTTTTTATTTCAAGCAATTCATTAAACATTTTTTCAATATTAATAACTGTAACGTCTCTTCCGCCAAGGCCACCAACATAATGTCTAATATCACAATCTTCATTTCTCATTAAAGCACATGTTTCGCTCCAAACAGGTCCTCCCTGTCCGCCTAAACCAGCACTTCTATCAAAAACACCTATTACTTTTTTTCCTGATAATACTTCTTTTAATCTTTCAGTTGGGAATGGTCTGAATACTGTTACCTTTGCTAATCCAACCTTCTTGCCTTCTTTTCTCATTTCATTAACTACATACTTTGCTGTGCCGCACATTGACCCTAAAGCTACAAGAACAACATCAGCATCATCGGTTTTATAGCCTTCTACTATATCAAGCTTTCTGCCGAACTTTTCTTCAAATTCTTTTTCAATTTCTTCAATTACATTAATAGAATTGTCTATTGCATATTTTTGTTGATATCTCATTTCTGTAAACTCATCAGAACCTGTTAAGTCACACACGAACATTGGGTCTTTAGAATCAAGATAAGTGTTTTTTCTTATATACGGTCCAATAAACTCATCAACAAGTTCTTGTTCAGGAACATCAGCCTTTTGCATTGAATGTGAAAGGAAGAATCCATCTAAACATACCATTGCCGGCGTTAATACTCTCTCATCTTCTGCAATCCTGTATGCCAGCATCATAATATCTAAAACCTCTTGAACATTCTGACAGTAGAATTGTAACCAACCCATATCTCTTTGTGACATTGCATCACCGTGTTCACACCACAATGTCCATGGAGCCGCTACTCCTCTATTTACAACCGGCATAACTATTGGCACTCTGTTTCCTGATGTCATGCTCAAAACTTCATGCATTAAAGCCAAGCCATTAGAAGCTGTAGCAGTTGCTGCCCTAACTCCAGTTAATGCGGCAGTCGTAGCAACAGACATAGCAGAATGTTCAGATTCAACTCTAACATATTCAGCTTTTAATTCCCCTGAAGCTACCAGATCTGAAAGTTTTTCAGATATTGAACTTTGCGGAGTTATGGGATATGCTGATATTACTTGTACTTTGGCAAGTTTCATAGCCTCTACACAAGCTTCATTTCCATCCATCATCTTATAAGCCATTAAATTTCACCTCTTTCCGGAATCATTGTAATGCATTTTTTTGGACATTCATTTACACAAATGCCGCATCCCTTACAATAATCAAAGTTGATTACAACACATACTTTTTCATCTTTTTTTATTTCAATAACATTTGTGGGACAATACTTTTCACATGTTCCGCATTTTATACATTCTTCATAATTGACAGATGGTCTTTCAAGTCTCCAATTCCCGGTAGTAGAACTTCCGTATATTGCTGCAACCGGTCCATATACTCTATATTTTTTTAATTTTTTCATATGCTTCTCTTGCTCCGTTTGCATTTTTATCACCTGCCTTTTCACCAAATGTTTTTTTAATAGCTTTTTCAATTGAATCTATGGTAACCAGACCTGTCCCGGCTAATGCACCAAGCATAGATCCATTAGGAATTCCTTTCCCTATATTGTGTAATGCAATTTGAGTTCCATCAACATAATATATTGTTTTAAATTTAAATTTTTTATATATATCAAGAACGTTTTCATTCTCAGTATTTAAAACAAGTATGCTATCTTCATGTATCCCTTGAGAAATGTCAACACCTTTATCAATAATTGAGCTATCCATAACTAATACAATGTCAGGTTGATATACAAATGAATTAATAAGCACTGGTTCTTCATCAATAATAATACTTGTATTTACAGGTGCTCCACGTCTCTCATGTCCATATGCAGGCACTGTAATTGCAAATTTTTCTTCATGCAACGATACTGCTTCTGATAAAATCTTACCAGCAGTTACAACGCCCTGACCTCCTAATCCATAAAATTTGATCCTAATCATTTTGTCCCTTCCTTTCATAATTTACAATTCAATATAATCCACAGCCATAATGCTAAACTATAAAAACGTTTCTATAAATGTATTATAGAAAACATTTTCGAGTTTGTCAATATAAATTTCTCTATAATATACATCGTGTATTATAGAGAAACGTTATTGAATATTTACATACCTAATAAATAATATTTATAATATTCTGTTATCTATTTAATTTGTTATAAAAAAAGCGTCTCCTTAAATAAAAAAATAATGCAGTCAATTTAGCTACTGCATTATTTAAAAATATATGTAATTATTTACTCTTTATAACCCATGGATGTTGATACTTCATACCCTGTTTCTTTTAATGAACTTATAAGGGCATCTCTGTTGTTTTGCATTCTCACAGACGGTCCTGATGTGCTTATCGCTGCAATAGTTTGTCCCGTTAAATCTTTTATAGGTACAGCATAGCAAACTAATCCGTCTTCACTTTCCTCTAAATCCTCGGCAAATCCCTGCTCTTTTATTTTTTTGAGCAGTTCAATTAAGCTTTCATACTCTGTTACTGTATTATCTGTAAATCGTATATAATTATATATTTTTAATTTCTCTTCCATTTTTTCATCAAGCCTGCTTGCAACCAACATCTTACCCATGGCAGTTGCATAAAAAGGCAATTTATGCCCGACCCGAGACGTCATTTGTATTGTAGTATTACTCGCTTCTTTAACCATAAACATCACATTAAGGTCATCATCTAATATTCCTAAATGTGTTGTTTCATTATGCTTATCTCTTAGTTTTCGTAAAAAAGGTTTAATTAAGGTAAAAATATTTTGCTTTTCAAGTACGATTGAACCATAATGAGCAAACTTTATACCAAGCTTATATTTCGAATCAGATGTCTTGTGAACATAATCTTTTTTTTCAAGAGTATATAGCATCCTAAATACACTTGCTTTGCCAAGATTTGCAGCTTTGCTAATTTCTGAAACTCCCAGCTCATCATGCTGGCTAAGCAAATCTAAAATGTCTAAAGTATTATAAACAGAACTCATTAAATATTTATCATCTTTATCCATGTGAATTATCCTTTCTAGCAATATTATAATAAAACTTTATTATACAATCACAGTTTTTGCAAGAAAAAAACATAAATTTTTCTATAAAAGAATAATGACTGTATAATTAAATATAATCTTCACTTGAACTGTGGATGCAAATTGAATATAACAATTATATCACATAAAAAATAAAATGCTAATTTAATTTTTATCAAATAAAAATAATATTAATGATAATTTTGTTTATTAAATTTTATTTGGCCAATTTTTTTGATCTTCCTATGCTTTTAACTTAAAAATCTGCGTGGGTCTACATCCATAAATTTAGATCTTTGGAACTTTTGTTTTAACTCATATGGCACTGTACAGTCAAATATAGTCTTGCAAGAAATTCCTTTGTCCTTAATAGAAGGATTATATTCCGGACTTTGAGATGGATCCAGAGGATGGCAGCGCACGCCAGGAATAAAAATTGTATCAATATCTCCTTGATAGCGTGTGTTTAATGACCATAAAAC
>JBASLQ010000162.1:0-9274 GCA_049656425.1 Sedimentibacter sp. | reverse complement strand
ATTTATATGACGGAACATTTGAAGGGCTTATGACATGTATTTATTATCATTACAAAAAAGAAAATGCATCTGGTATTTATGTTAAGACTAAATATCAGCAGTCTCTTATTTATAACTCTGAAATAGTTGAAACTGATGCTTTAAAGGCAGGAGTTGTTATAGATGCAATAAATACAAAAATATCCAGAGAAGCATATATAAATGTTTTTTACTGCTACTTGTCAAATATTGAAAACAAGGAAAATATAATTCTTCACTTTATAATATTTGCTTTTAAATATGGAAAGAAAACTATGAATTTTTTTACAAATGAAAAAGTTTTTCCTATAAATGAAGCTTATATAAAAGTATCCAGAGAGGAACATAGATTTCTTGGAATACTTAGGTTTTCTGATATAGGCGGAATTTTGTATGCAAAATTTTCACCTGACAATGATTTGATTTTATTGTTAATAGATCATTTTGCTGACAGATATAAATATGAAAAATTTATTGTTTATGACGAAAAAAGAAGAAAAGCGGCTGTTTATGCAAATGGTGTATGGGAAATAAAAGAAAATATAAATTTTGACAATCTGGAATATTCTCAAAATGAAAAAAAAATTCAAAGTTTATGGAAGCAGTATTTTACTGACTTGGCAATTAAGGAAAGAACAAATACAAATCTTCAATTTCAATTTGTACCCGCAAGGTATAGAAAAAACATGGCTGAATTCAAATGATAATCATAAATGAATAATTTAATCATCATAGTATATGAAAAGGTTTGATATCTTGCATTAAAAAATGTATAATACTATTACAAATAATAATAATAATAATTAATGTACATATATTATGGCATAAATTATGGAAATTAAACGCAAGGTGGTAAATTATTTGAATGTTAGCTCAATCAATACAGATTTAATTGGAATTGTATCTCTTTTTTTTACAATTAATTTAGCAAAGCGCAATGCTGTAATTGACATACATAAAACAAAAATTTACATATTTGCAGCCTTCGTAGTTATTGCTATACTGTCTTTAGAAATACTTGATACATTGTTTCAAATTTCAAGTAACATTGAATATATAGGTTTATATAAAATAGTTAATATTTTTGGATTTCTATTAGCACCTGTTGTTCCCTTTGTACTTTTGTTTTTAAATAATAACAAAATATATTCAAAAATAATAGTATATTCAATTCCCTTGTGTATTAATGTTTTCATAAATATTTTAAGTTACACAACTGGAGGGATTTTTTACATTGATGCTCAAGGACAATATTTTAGGGGGAAATTATTTTTTTTATCAATAGGAATATGCGCTTTCTATTATATTTTATTGATAATTTCTATAATACAAAACGATTCTGAATATGATAAAGAAGATTTATTATTTTTAAAATTTGCTTTTTTAGTACCTTTTATGGCGGTAATTTTACAAATTTTATTTTATGGTTTTTGTTTAGTGTGGGCAAGTGTGGCCTTAACATTACTTTTATATTATATTTTCCTTAGAGAACTTCAATTTAAGTTTGATGCTACAAGCAGAATAAAGAATAGAAAAACATTTGAAAAAGAAATGGAACAATGTGAAAGAAGTAAAGAAAATGTTGCTATAGTTGTTTTGGATTTAAATGATTTAAAGAAAATTAACGATACTAAGGGCCATAATGCAGGAGATGAAGCGATTCTTATTTCAGCAACAGTCTTGCATGATTGTTTTAAGGGTTTTGGAAGCGCATACAGAATCGGTGGCGATGAATTTTGTGTAATTTGCATTAGTGCAACTAAAAAAATGGTAGATAATGCATTATTAAAATTAGAACATTTATTAAATAAAGAAAATAAAAATCGTGATATTAAAATAGTTCTTGCACATGGATATGCATTTTGTAAAAAAGATCAAAATGAAAGTGTTTATGATGTATTTTTTAAAGCAGACAAGTTTATGTATGAACATAAAGCCAAACTAAAGGGATACTGCGGCAGGCGTGCAGAAGACTAGAATAAATATCGTATAGAATGAAAGGATGTTGGCAATTGATTCAAGTAGAGCAAGCAAGCACCATACAAAATAAAAATGTTACTGAAATATCTCTTATTGCACCAACGATTCAGTTAGCACAAAATGCAAGAAAAATAATTGAACAAAAGAATGAGGATATTGATGTATTTGTACCTCTTGCTAAAGAGGATTCACTTAGTGATGCATTAAGGATTGCAAAAAATTTAGTTGATCAGGGAGCTAAGGTTCTGATAAGCAGAAAAGGTACAGCAACTGCTATTAATGAGGAAAAACTTAATATATCGGTTGTAGCAATTAACAGCTTTTTATCTGACTACATAGAACCTATTGAAATTGCACAGTATGAAAAAGGTTTAATCGCATTTTTTCTTATGGTGAAATGACAGATGATGTTAGAAGCTTATGCAGCTTGCTTAACATAAAAGCTATATACTATACATTCAAAACAGACAAGGACTGCGAAGCAGTTGTGAAACAAGCATTAAAAGATGGAGCGGTTATGGGTATCGGCGGTGTAATGACTCAAAAATACTCTGAAATGTATAATTTGAAACATATTACCATTGAAAATTCTGAAATTTCCATATCCAATGCCATTGATACCGCGAAACAAATATTACAAATTCAAAAAGAAGAATTAAAAAAACAAAATGAACTAAAAATTCAGCTTGAAAGGTACAAAGCTGTTCTTAATTTTACTCATGATGCAATTATTGCTGTTAATGAAATAGGCAAAGTTGATGTTATTAATCCTGTTGCAGAGCAGATTATAAAAGTAAGCCCCGGATATGCTATAGGGAAAAATATAAATCAAATTATTCATAATACAAAAATGTTCAGTATTTTAAACAATAAAGAAAAACAATTAAATCAGCTGATGGATATAAATGGAACATTGGTATCCACTAACAGAATACCTATTATAGTAGATGATAAAATCAAAGGTGTAGTAGCAACGTTTCAAGATATAAAAGTGATACAGGAAAATGAAAATAAAATAAGAAGAAGTCTTCATGAAAAGGGTTTAGTAGCCAAATATCATTTTTACGACATAAAAGGTGAATCTAAAGAAATAAAAAATACTATTTCAATTGCAAAAAGTTATGCATCATCTGAATCTACAATTTTAATTCAAGGTGAAACCGGAACAGGAAAAGAACTTTTTGCTCAAAGTATTCATAATGAAAGTCCTAGAAAAGACGGGCCTTTTGTTGCAATTAATTGTGCTTCATTATCTTCTAATCTTCTGGAGTCTGAATTGTTTGGATATGTTGAAGGTTCATTTACAGGAGCATTGAAAGGCGGTAAAAATGGTTTGTTTGAACTTGCCCATAAAGGTACGATTTTTTTGGATGAAATAGGAGAAATACCAGTTGAAATCCAGGCACAACTGCTTAGAGTGTTGCAAGAAAAAGAAATTAGAAAAGTCGGTTCAGGAGTTAAAACACCTGTAGATGTAAGGGTTATTGCAGCAACAAACAGAAATTTAATAGAAGGAATAGCCTCTAAAACATTTAGAGAAGATTTATATTATAGGATTAGTGTGCTTAATTTATTTATTCCTCCTCTTCGCGAAAGAGGGGATGATATTAAATTGTTGAGCAAATTTTTCTTTGAAAAATATTTAGGAACCAGCAAAACAGAATATTTAGATGATTTTAATGATCTGATGAACAAAATTCAACATCATAAGTGGTATGGAAACATTAGAGAATTGCAGAATTTTATTGAAAGAATTTGCGTATTATTAAAATACCATGGAAATTCTTATGATTTTGAAAAATTAATTAATGATTTTTTAATTAAAGGTGATATATATAGCAGAAACCGAGATGATAATGTTGAAAAGGAAACAACAGAAAGCAAATGTATTAATTTAAATCAATGGGAAGCGGATAAAATTATGAATGCACTCAAAAACAATGATTTATCTATGCAGAAGGCCGCTGAAGAATTAGGAATAAGCAGAACTACCTTGTGGAGAAAAATGAAATGTTATAATATTAGTATTTAGCTGATACGTATGTTTCAAAATATTGCAATTCTAGACATAAAAATACATAATGGAACAAAATGAAACATAACAAATCTTAAATAGTATCTTTGTTACTGAGAAATACAAAAGTGCCAAATTTAGTTTGGCATTTTTTATTTATTAAAAACATTGAAAAATCAAACAATAAGCTAAAAATAACTTTTTTTTGCTAAAAAATATGAAAGTTGGCACAGTAATTGCTTTATAAATATTTGTACTTTTGAATTTTATAAATGCGCGTTTATAAAACAATTAACTTAAAAATTTATTTCAATAAAAAATGGAGGAAAAAATGGGCGAATTTAAAGTAAGAAAAATTGGCTTCATAGTAGGAATATTAGCTATGATACTAATGCTTATAATGCCAACACCCGAAGGTTTATCAGTAGTAGGCCAAAAAGTTTCAGCAGTTGCAGCACTTATGATTATTTTCTGGATGACTGAAGCGATATCAATTCCAATTACAGCTTTATTACCAATATTGTTATATCCTGTCTTAGGAATAACAGGTTCTAAAGGGCAAAATGATATTCAGTTATTTAAACACTATGCTTATTCAACAGTATATTTGGTATTAGGAGTTGGATTTCTTGCAACAGCAATGGTTAAATGGGGCTTGCATAAAAGAATGGCTCTTGGCATTGTAATGAAGGTTGGTAAAAAACCTTCAATGATAGTTTTAGGCTTTATACTGGCAACAGCATTTGTATCAATGTGGATGTCAAATACAACTGCAACAGCTATGATGTTACCGGTTGCTATGTCAATTATTGCAACAATGGATACACAAATATCAGGCGGCTTCAAAAAGGCAATGGTTTTATCAATTCCGTATGCAGCGACACTGGGCGGTTTGGGTACATTGATAGGAACAACAACAACTCCTACAGGAACTGGTATCATTGCAGAAACAATAGGAGTTCAGCTTGGATTTGTTGAATGGATGATGATAGGTCTTCCTTTCGTTATAGTAATGATTCCTTTATCGTGGTTATGGTTGGTTAAATTCTATAAAGTTGACAAGCTTGACGAAATAAACGTTGATGTTATAAGAAAAGAATATCATGCCTTAGGAACTATGAACAAAGGCGAAAAAATTACAGCAGTTGTATTTGCGGTTGCAGTATTAGCATGGGTTACAAGTACATTCTGGAAACCATTAATACCATTTGCAACAGATGAAACTATAGCAATAGCAATAGCAATAGCACTTAGCGTAATACCTGTTGATTACAAAAAAGGCGAGTATGTATTAAGCGGCAAAGAAGCTATAGCAGGTGCACCATGGGGAACAATGTTATTGTTGGGCGGCTCAATGGTTATGGGTAATGCCATCACTGATGCAGGGGTTGCACAGTGGATAGCTGGATCTCTAAGCGGATTAAATGGCATGGCTCCAATAATAATAATTATGGTTGTTGGTATTGTTACATCACTTATCACAGAAGTTACAACAAATGCCGTTGTTGTTGCAGCATTCTTGCCGATACTTCCTGGAGTAGCAACAGCAATTGGAATGGATCCTCTTCAGTTGATGCTTGTTTGTATGGTTGCAGCTAACTTTGCTTTCATGCTTCCTCCAGCAACACCTCCAAATGCAATTGCTTACAGCACAGGTGCATTTGAAATTTCCGACTTGATGAAAGCCGGTTTGGGATTAAAAATCATATGCTTGGTAGTATTCCCGATAATAATGTACTTGGTAGTATTCGGTTTATTCGGAATAGGTGCTTAATATAAAATAAAACAAGAGTAGATAAGTTTTCCGTTAATTTATCTACTCTCATATAAAAACAAAAAATATTATATTATAAGAATGACATATTCAAACAATTTTTAAAATATTTTAATAATTTAGGAGTGGAAAAATGAAAAAAGGTATATTAGACGGTATAGTTGTACATGACCTCACAAGAGTATTGGCAGGTCCATACTGTGGAATGCTTATGGCAGATATGGGAGCAACAGTTTATAAAATTGAACAACCAAAAAAAGGCGATGACAGCAGAGCATTTGGTCCATTTATTAATGGAGAAAGTGCATACTATATGAACTTAAACAGAAGCAAAATAGGAGTTACATTAAATTTAAAAGCTCCTGAAGCAAAAGAAGTTTTCAAAGAAATGGTAAAAAAAGCAGATGTAGTTATAGAAAACTATCGTCCGGGAACAATGGAAAAATTAGGCTTGGGATATGAAACATTAAAAGAAATCAACCCTGGCATCGTATATGGCTGCATTTCTGGTTTTGGTCATTATGGCCCTTACAGCCAAAGAGCAGGTTATGATATAATCGGTCAGGCAATGGGCGGATTAATGAGCACATCCGGTTGGCCAGGAGGAGCACCTACAAGAACAGGTACTGCAATGGGAGATGTTTTAGGTGGTTTAGGATGTACTATTGGTGTTCTTGCCGCTGTTATTAACAAAATAAAAACCGGGGAAGGTCAAAAAGTTGATGTTGCTTTGGTTGACTCAGTTGTTTCTTCTTTGGAAATAATAAATCAAATTTATCTTGCAACTGGAAGAATCCCAGAAAGAATAGGTAACAGATATGAATCTGCATATCCATATGATTCATTTAGAGCAAAAGATGGAGATGTAATTATTGCTTGCGGTAACGATAAATTATATAAACTTTTAACAGAAGTTATGTGTCAGCCTGAATTGTTGACAGATGAAAGATTCACATCAAACGTATTAAGAGTTAAAAATCATGCAGATTTAAAACCATTAATTGAAGCTTGGACAACACAGCATGAAATAGATGATATAGTGGAAAGCTTGTTGGCTGTGGGAGTTCCTTCATCACCAATTAACACAATAGACAGAGTAGTTAAAGACCCACATATAGCGGTAGCAAGAGAAATGTTCGTTGAAGTTCAACATCCGGTAGCCGGAAAAACAGTTTTAACAGGAGATCATATAAAATTCAGCGACAAAAAAGCCGAAGTTAGAAACCCTGCACCGACACTTGGCCAAGACAACTTTGAAGTATACGAGAATTTCATTGGTCTAAGCGAAGAAACAATAAAGGAATACATCGAAAAAGGAATTATGTAGTTTTATTGAAGGAGTGTTGATATGAGTAATAAAATACAGATAGTTGAAGTAGGCCCAAGAGATGGGTTTCAAAACCTTAAAGAATATGTACCTGTAGAACAAAAACTAAAGGTTATAGATGATTTAATAGGTGCAGGCATAAAACACATGCAGCATACATCATTTGTAAGCCCAAAAGCTATCCCCCAATTAAAAGATGCAGCAGAAATAACTAAGACATTAATAGAAAAATATCCTGGGTATGATTTCTTCGCATTGGTTCCAAACCTTTATGGAGCAAAATCAGCTTATGAAGCAGGTCTCAGAAAAGTATCATATGTTGTATCATTAAGTGTAAGCCACAACAAGGCAAATATTAACAGAACTCATGATGAGTCTTTTGCTGAGCTTCAAAAAATAATGGATAATTATAAAGATTTGAATGTATGCGTAGATGTAGCCACAACATTCGGATGTCCGTTTGAAGGGAAATATTCTACAGAAGTAGTATTGAAATTCCTTGAGAGAGTTGCCAAAATGGGCGTTAAGGAAATGTCATTGGCAGATACAATAGGTATTGCCAATCCAAAACAGGTAAGAGAAATTGTTGCAGCAGCAGTAAAAGAATTCCCTGAAATAGAATTCCAGGTTCATATTCATGATACTAGAAACATGGGTATGGTAAATACATTAGCTGCTATTGAATCAGGAATAACAAAAGTTCAATCAACTCTTGGAGGATTAGGCGGATGTCCATTTGCACCGGGAGCTTCAGGAAATACTGCTACAGAGGATTTAGCTTACATGCTAAATGATATGGGCTATGAAACTGGTGTTGATGTAGAAAAGCTAATAGAAGCTGCAAGATATGAAAAAACTATAATTACAGGAAATTTCAGCGGACATTTGGTAAATATTCAACAAGGACAATGTAACGAGTAAAAATAAGCTAAACAAATAATTGCGGATGAATTTATTCAGTTTACTGATGAAATTCGTCCGTTTTTTGCACGTAAAATAAGTGCTATATATTTATGAAAATCGAACATATAAATGTTTGATGAGTAAAATTTTGGATGTTGGAGTTATTGATTCGGACTTAACATCACAATATGTTGTTACATATCCTCAACGTATAGACGCTGTTAAAATTAGCAGGTCAGCCTGCAGCATTTGAAGTAAGCAATAACAGCGTGCTTTTTACTAAATTTAATAGACAGATGACAAAATATAATTAAATATTTTGAAACATTGTGATATAATGTAAAAAAACTTATAGGAGTTACAATGAAAACTGAAAATTATAAATTCTTTCAAAATACTAAATGTGAATACTTTCCTTGTCATAAAACTGATGATAAAGAAAACTTTAACTGTTTATTTTGTTATTGTCCGTTGTATATGCTTAAGGGAGAATGCGGCGGCAATTACATTAAAAACAAAGGTATAAAAGATTGTTCAAACTGCCTTGTGCCTCATTCACAAGGAAGCTATGAAAAAATAATGTCTAAAATAAAAGATGTTGTAAAAAGAGGAAGCGATTTTTAAAACTATTCTTAAGAAAAATATGGAACATCGTTCTTAAATGACGGTGTTTTTTTATATTAAATTATTTTTATAATATAAAATATAAGCAAATGTATAGGATATGCTGCGTAAAACAATATTTGAAGAAATTTATTTTTTGGACCAAGTTCACCATTGTAAAAATATATAATTGGCAAAGCTAAAAGAGAAAATTGTTGCAGGGCTGAAGTCATAAAATTAGTAAAAAACACTACTAAAGCTGTAAAATAAATCATTTTAGGCTTTGGATAATTTCGGGTAAAATAAAAAGTCAAAATATATATAATACCAATGATATTGTAATCAACTGATAAAATAATTGATAAAATACCGGCTGCTGCCATAACATAGTATTTATTGAAATTATATTTTCCTTCTTTGTTGTCTATAAAATATATTGCTGCCAGACCTATTAAAAGTGTAAAAAAGATATTTTGATGAACAAATCCGATTTTATTATAAAATGCTAAATCAAAAGGCACTTCTGATATTAATGCAAATATAAATAATCTTTTTGCGTATTTTTTTACATTCTCAGTATGATAATATCCTTCAACAAGCAAAAAACAATAAATTGGAAAAGCTAACCTTCCAATAATTCTATATATATCAGTGC
>JBASLQ010000161.1:0-6262 GCA_049656425.1 Sedimentibacter sp. | reverse complement strand
CTTCCCCATTAAGCAAACAAACATTTTATTATAATCCATTTAATATACATGCAAATTTTATGCCAAAAAAAATTTTTTCTATTTAATAATTTAATCATATACGTTAAAAAATACGTATATATAATTATTCATATAAACTACTGTTGATTTTTTGCACATCAAAATGCTCAAATATTTTGCATTGCGCAATTATTTAACGCTGTGCAAAAATTTGAGCATTCATTAGTTTATCCCATATTAAAGACTATTGTAATTACAATTAACTAAACAAGCATTGTAAAAATTCTTCTTTAGAAATTCTTCCAAAATATTCTTCAACGACAACATCCGTTAAAACATTTTTAACTTCTTCAATATCATACTTTAAATCTTTTAACTTGTCTTCCAATACTGCAATATCACCTTTACCAAAAAAATCTCCATATATTTTACAGTTTTCAATTAATCCGTTTTCAACCTGCAGTCTTGCTTCTACGCAGCCGCCTGCAAATCTGTTATATCCCTTGTAATTAAATTTAGGAGATCTTCCAAAGTTCCATTCCCATACGCCATATCTTTCATCTATCATTTTTTGTATATTGCTTCGGTCTTCATCTGTTAATTCATATATTTCAATTGGCTGATTAAAATATTCGAATATATTTTTAAGCAGGAGATTCTTGAATTCCAATACGTCAACATCCTGTGTTACATATGCTTTTATGTTAGTAACTCTGCTTGAAACTGATTTTACACCTTTAGACTCTATTTTATCTCTTTTTACATTTAATGCTTTTGAAAGAACATCCAACTGACAATCAAATAGAAGCGTTCCATGATTTAACACTCTTCCTTTAGCTATACTTTGGGCAATTCCCGAAAACTTCTTACCATCAATAACCAAATCATTTCTGCCTGACAAATCACATTGCACTCCAAGTTTTTCCAATGCTCTAATAATTGGGACATTATATGTTTTAAAATCAATTTTTTCATTGCTTTCTGCTTTTGCTATAAAAGAAAAGTTTAAATTACCCAGATCATGATAAACTGCCCCTCCGCCTGTTACTCTGCGAACTACATTTATATTATTATCCTTTACAAATTCCATATTAATCTCTTCAACAGTATTTTGATTTTTTCCAACTATAATTGCAGGACCATTTCTCCACAATAGTACATAATCTTCGTCAGAATTTAAATTTTTAAAAACATACTCCTCAAATGCTAAATTATAATGAGGGTCAATTGAGTTATTTTCTATAAATTTCATAAACATTCTCCTCGTACTAATTAATACACAACATTTAATTATAATACTAAAGCTATCTGCTTATTTCCTATCAAAAAATACATTTTTTGAACCAACATACAAAGGAATGCCATAAATAATTTTTGTTTCTTCACCTAACAATTTTAAGTCTACAGCAGCCTTACCTACAGAATGCATTATTCTGTTATCAACTCGTTCATCCATGGCTATGCTTGCAGCTGAACCAACAGCTATTCCTAAATCTCCTGTATTCAATGCACAAGGACATTCAGGATGTTTGCTCTTTTCTTCACAGTTTTCAAATCCGCAAAATCCGCAATATTTAATTCCAATAGGTTTAATTTTAGTACCTATTAATACAATAATGCTTGAGTTTAAAATATTTTCTGCATCTCTTGCAAAATAATCCGGCCCTTTGCCTTCTTTTACTAATTCTTTCAATTTTTCAGACAGCAAGTTTATAGTATCGCCTTCGGCTATGGATATAACAAGATTGTCAATTCCTTTAGCTTTAGGTGCCGTTCTTGCTGCGGTCATCATTTTTTCGGCAGTGCGTCTCAGTACATCATTTCTAATATCTGATTCATGAATAATGCTCATATGAACTCCTTTAATTTATTGATTATTTTAAGAATTATATAATAAAATCATAAAAATTACAATAATATTATTGTTTTGTATTATGCAATTAATATGCCATATATTTTTGATATATAAATTTTAAGTTATTAGCATATTGAAAAAAATATAAATGCGGTTATATATATTCGGGGGTATAAATTGCACAATCAGCCGGAGTAACTGTAATTATAGGAAATTTGTACAGCAGCGGTTGTTCACTTGAAAGGCATTGGAAAAATGCAGAAAGCAACTATTCTGCATATACTTATTTAGGTACAGATATTGATATTATCATTCCATGCGGTACCGCAATACAAAATGCAAGAACAAATTAATTTCTGCACAATAAAACAAAGGTTCGGTTAAGACAATAAATTGTCTTGACCGAACCTTTATTCAAACTTATGTTTTAGCGGCTTGCTTCAAATTGTCTTAAAAGTTTAACAAAGATTTCTGGAACCTTTGCCATGTTTTCAGGAGATTCCACAAATGAAATACGGAATTGAGTACTTCCCGGATTAAACTCGCCTGCCTTAATATCATAGAATCCTTTCAAAGGTGCTACCAGAAGAGTTGTTTCAACTCCGTCACAGTCTACAGATCCTTCATGTGCACAGTACAAAACAAAGTCAATTGCATCAAATCCTGGTTTTACAACATTTCTAACATCAATTACTGAGTATATAGATGCGTCAGGACTGGAAACAATCAAACCTGGTTCTTGTTCTTTCAAACCGTTATATACGTTAAATATTAATTTTTTGTAATATTCGCGAAGGCTCTTGCACCATGCAGCTATTTGTTCCTTGCTTTCATGTGCCAGTGCTCCAAATATATACTGGCCTATTGCATTAGCACAGAGGTTTGCAGTATATTCAGCTATTGAACGATTATTGAACTCTGGGCTATCAGTGATTATAGCACCGATTCTTAAACCACAAGCATTCCATACCTTTGAAGCAGTCTCAATGCTTATTCTTCTGCCTTCTATGCCAGGAACATCAGCATCAGTAATTCCCCAGATGCTTACAAGTTCACTGCCTTCTACATAATATAATTCGCGATAAGCTTCATCGCTTACCATCCACATATTATATTTAACACATATTTTAGCAAGTCCCTTTAATGTTTCGTAGTCATAGAGCTGTCCTGTAGGATTGTCATAAGGTATAACAAGAAGCGCTCCAGGATTGTGCTCTTTGATAGTTTCTTCAATCTTATCAAGTTCTGGAAGGCTAAATTTGCCATCTTCGTTCAAATGACGTTTTACAGTAATAGTCTTACGTCCGATTCTTTCTGCAAAAGAAATATAATTTGTGTAAGCCGGATCTATCATCATAAGCGGTTTTTCCCCAGTGCCTGCATCTCCGCAAACTCCGATTAACAACAATTCCATACCAGTAGATCCACCGTCAGTAACCTGAACAAATAATTTACTAGTATCAAAACCTTCACACTTAAGAATGTTTTTAAAAGCATCCTGTGTCTCAGTCAAACCAGCAGTACCTGTATATCTTATAACACCCTTTGCAAATGGGCTTTCAGGTGCATCCAATGCAAACATCCTTTTCATCATAGCAGGATTTGTTGGAAGTGAAACATTCCCAATACCTACATTGATTACTGCTTCTGGTTTAACTTTACGTTCGTCATATTTCATCTGTGCCAATCTAACGTCTGATGGCGTCCTTGATTCGAAATGTGCTGACAATATTGGTTTACTCATTAATAAAAGCCTCCTAAAAATATTATTTAATTATTGATTTGTAATAATTTAAATTTTTTGGTATATCAATCATTAATCACTTTAATACCATTATAATAACCTTTAATATTTTTGTCTATACGTTTTGCTCATATAATTGTCTCATTTTGTTCATATTTTATCACATTTACTGTTTGCGTTGATTCTTCGTAACGTACTATCACCTTCAAACTGCTGCCCACCTAGGTGCATAGAAAAGAGGATGAATTAAAAACATCCTCTTAGGCTTTTCATAATTAAGTTTCATACAAACAATTATTAATTAACCTTTATTTCACCAGCTTTAACTAATGCCATTTTAGTAACTAAAGGTCCTATTATTTCATAGATTACTGTACCGCATAAAACGATAGTTTGAATTTTATATCCATACTCAGGTATAATTGAAATTGCCATGCCTGCCAGACCTATTGCTACTCCGGCTTGTGGAAGCAATGTAAATCCTAAATATTTCTTTACTACTGGCTCTGCTTTAGAAATTTGAGCCCCCAAAGCTGCCCCCATTATTTTACCTACCACACGGAATACAACATACAATGCTCCAACTACTCCGACTGTTGGCAATACAGTAATATTAAGTTCTGCACCAGATATAAAGAAGAACAGTAAATATAAAGGAGGTGTAATTCTGTCAACATGTTTAAAAGTCTCCTCACTGACTTCAGATATATTAGTATAAACAGCGCTCATGGCCATACAAGCCAACAAAGCAGAAAAGCCAAGGATTTCAGATACTCCTATACATAAAAACACCATTGCAATAGCAATGGATAACCTATTACCACGACCAGTATACCACGCTGTCAAGAATTTCAAGATCACACCAAGTAGTGCTCCAAATATTAGCGCTCCAACTATTTCAATAACCGGATCTATCAAAGTAGTTAACATTGAACCAGCACCCATGGAATTAATTGATTTAGCTAAGGCTACCGACAAACCAAAACACATTAATGCAACTGCATCATCAATGGCTACAACAGGAAGCAATGTATTTGTAACAGGACCCTTTGCTTCATACTGCCTAACTACCATTAATGTGGCTGCAGGAGCTGTAGCAGCAGCTATGGCACCCAGTACTAATGAAAAAGCAACATCATTACCTGTAACAATCAATATAAAATCCACTACAACTACTGCACATATTGCTTCAGCAAATGCAATAATGACAGGAGACTTTCCTACCTTTTTTAAATAAGAAAGCTTAAATTCAGCACCTATTGAAAATGCTATAAATCCAAGAGCTATATCTGGAATTATCGAAAGACTTTCAACAGCCTCCATAGTGATAACATTTAAGCAATACGGACCTGCTAGCAAACCTATAATTATATAACCTGTTACACTTGGAAATTTAATCTTGTCCATAACTTTGCTTGATAAAAGTCCCAAGATTATAGCAATTGCCAAATATACATAAATATTTAAATTCTCCAAACTTATTCACCAAACCCTTCAACATCAGTAATTGGAATAGAGAACATTATACCAGAATTTGGTTCACTTAAATCACCTAAAACTTCTTTAATTGTATTTCTTGCTATCTTTACCTGTTCATTTTTTAATACAAAAATCAATAAATTACTTACCAACTTCTTTTCATCAACAATCATATGTCTTAACATACCAAATATAGGCATATCTTCCATATTGACCAAGGCATTTGCCATACCCGTACCTTCAACAATGGTTCCACCTTTAACACCAGTTTCTGCCAATTTTTGCATTATTTCATCTACCAATTCAACTTTTTTAAGAATTACCATCAGCATCTGCATTTTTTTCACCTTCCTATTTCTTTATTCACAATATTATGTTATCGTCAATATAAATAATACTCTTATAATAATACAATGTCAACCCAAAATTGTGACATTGTATTATCCAAGGAAAATTACGTTTTCAACGTATCTACTAAATCCATTATATTAGAATTTAACAAACTTGAATATAATATTAATAATTATGCATTATGTGAAAAAGTTGTATACATCATTTTACTTACTTAATGCGCTTTGCGACAATCTCAGATTAATTGCTCAACTCTAAATAAGTATTTATTAAATCGTCATCGCCAACCAATGTCCGGATACTGTCGTATACAGGTATAGCAGCGAATTTTATCATCTCCTGCCTTGTTTCTTCAGGTATATCAACTATTGTCATACCGTTATTAATAAGTGTTTGTTTCACTTCTTCAAGACGCTCATCAGATTTTTCACGTGCATATGTTGTTGCTTTTTTAGCAGCTTCTTCAATTACTGCCTTTTCATGTTCAGTCAGACTGCTGAAAATTTCGTTACTCGTAATCAATGTCAAAAAATGTGGTAAATGGTTTGTGTTTATAACATAGTCCTGTACTTCATAGAATTTATATGCAGCTATGTTTCCATAAGGATTTTCCTGAGCATCTATAAATCCGCGTGCCAATGAAGGATATACTTCTCTAACCGGAAGTGGTATTACTATTCCGCCAAGCAACTGCCAGAATTTTATATGATTAGGATTTTGAATTGTTCTGATTTTTATTCCTCCGAATTGTTCTATATCTCGGATTTCTAAATTTGAAGTCATTTGCCTGAAACATTCGTCGGCCATACCGAGCACTTTGTACCCTCCATTAC
>JBASLQ010000160.1:0-12462 GCA_049656425.1 Sedimentibacter sp. | reverse complement strand
CCACAAACTAATTGAACCATAATAATCACACTCCTATTTAAATTTTATTTGATAAAAGTAAATTACAAATATATTGTACCACATATTGAAAATGTTTACACTATTTATTTTTAATTTTTACATCTTTTACATCTTTTACATCTTTTTTACATGCCATTTTTTATATGCAGTATAGTTTTGCTTCCTTGATGTCTTCCTTCTTTTATCATTTTATCTAAAATTTCATCTTTTATTTTCCACCAGCTCGTATCCCAGTTTACAAAAAGCGAATTTTCTTTTGGTGCTCTTCCAACTAGTCTTTGCACAACAATATCCTTGTTTAAATGTTCAAGAAAAATAATAACTCTCTCTATATATTCTTCTTTAGGTATTATTTTTATTTCATTGTTTTTATACATTTCTCCCATAACTGTATTTTCCATTATATATAATGAATGGATTTTAACTTGATCTATCTTCAAAACAGATAATATTTTTGCAGTTTCGACAGTATCATACAAATCATCACCTGGCAAATTTAAAATAACATGTGTACAAATTTCAAAATTATATTTTTTTATTCTTAAGGCAGCATCAATAAATTCTGCCAGTGTATGTCCTCTGTTAATTGCTATGAGCGTGTGATAATTTGCAGTCTGAAGACCAAGTTCTATTGAAATATTAATTCCATATTCCTTTTGAACAGAAAAAAGGAATTCAAGGTATTCGTCTGAAATACAGTCCGGCCTTGTGGAAACAGATATTTCCACCACATTTTCCACAACAGCTTCATTTATATATTTCTTGAACTCTTCAAGTTCTAAATAAGTGTTTGTATAATTTTGAAAATAAGCTATGAATTTATTTGCTTTGTATTTTTTTGATATATATTTCATGTTTATGGTTATTTGTTCTTTTACACTTATGGAATTGTCAAGCATTTCGAATCCTGTACCAACTTCTGCACAAAAAGTACAGCCGCCATATCCAATTGTGCCGTCCCTGTTAGGACAAGTGCAAGGTATATTAACAGGAAGCTTATATACCTTTTCTCCGTATTTTTCTTTTAAATAAGTTGAATATTCATTATATAGTTTTATCATTTTTTTCCTTTTTACTAATATTTTTAACATCTGTATGCTTTCATTTTTATTATAAATAATTAACTAACATTAATCAATTGGTTTATAAATAAATATTTATCTTATTTTCCATTAAATTAATCAAATTATTTTTTAATTTTTGCAAATAATAAATAAACAAATATAAAATCAGGAGGTATTTATGTATATAAAAGAAGGTATTGTTCCTACAGTTCTTGGAACCGTTGTAACAGCTACAGGAATTGCTTTAAAAAATTCAAATCTTCCAGAATCATACAGAAACGGTCTCATTGGATTTGGCCTTGCAAATATTGCTTTAGGCTCAACAGAAATGATTAATCAAAACATGCAAAATCGTAATATGATGAGCACAGTAACAAAAGCAATGCACTTAAAATAAGCAGACAACCCAATAAAAAACATGCCGCTCAGGCATGTTTTTTATTGGATCAAGCAAAAATAACATAAAGCAAAGAGTATAAACCAGCAACCCCGATTAAAATATACACAATCCTGCCAATTTTGTTATTCCAGCCACCAAAGAAATTTTCAATTATATCAATCTTTGCTATGCCATACAAACCCCAGTTCAATGCTCCAATGATAATGAGAATTGATGCTATCGCAGCTATTATTTTCATAAGTCCTCCTTTATTTTTATTGCATAATATTATTACATTATATTTTGCAAAATGAGGAAATATGTACAAAGTGTCAATATTTTTATTTAATTTTAAATATTTCTGACAGTGCATAATAAACACCTGAATTATTATTGTCATATTCAGATATTTTATTTGCTGCACTCTTGCATTCATCAGTGCCATTTTTCATTGCAATGCCCATTCCAGAGTTCAAAATTAGTTCTATGTCATTATTGTCATCACCAATTGCTATTATTTCATCAGAACTTATGTTAATGGTATTCATATATTTCTCTAAAGCTATCCATTTGCATCCATCCTTATGCAAAAATTCTAATAGCGCCCTTCTGTTTATGTTGCGATTGCAAATTGTATGAAATTTTCCATTGTTTTGTTCTCTCATTTCATGGCCAAACTGACAAAGTTTGTTGTATTCATCTAAATAACAAACAGATAAAATGTTTTTTAATTCCGTTGGTTCAAACTTTCTTAATCTTGCTCTTTTATAATCTCTTTTAATATATCCCCAGTATGCCTCTTCATAATTCTCTTGTTCATAAATTAAGTCATATCCGTTTTTATATTCGTCCACATGAATAACAGGATTCAAATCGTGCTTCAAGCCTTCATTATATATTTTTTCAAAGGAAGACGTGTCTAAATAATTACACTCCAACAATTCATCATTGTGTGAGCGTCTTATGATCGCACCATTGTTTGCCAATATTACAGGAGATACAAAATTAATATTTTCGGTAAGCTGTTTTGCCATATAATAATTTCTTCCTGTAGCAATTACAATTTCTATTCCGCTATTCTTAAGTTCATTTAACATATATATATTTTTTTCACTTATTTTTTTTTCATCGTCCAACAATGTTCCATCTAAGTCCAATACAACCATCTTATAACTCATAAAATCATCTCCATTTTTAATTATACAATTGTATTGGGCATTTGTATAATGTTTTATGTTTTATCTATTATCTATTATTTATGGTAACTTTATGTTATTTTTTTATCTTTCAAATATTTTATTTCAAAAAAATAATGCAAAATTCTTTAGGGTATATGTTAATTAATCCAGGGAAATATAAATATGATATATTTCGAAAAATACAAACCACATTATGTAATATACGAGGAGAATTTAAATGATGAGATTTACATTACCTAGAGATATGTATTATGGAAAAGGTGCTTAGAGCAACTTAATAACTTAGAAGGACCAAGACCATGCTTGTTTTAGGTGGCGGTTCCTTTGAAGATATTATTCAGCCATTTTCTTTCCCAACTTTAAGAAAAAAAGCAAAATTTTTAGCTATTCCTTCTACTTCCGGCACTGCAACAGAAGTAACAGCCTCTTGCTCTCAAATATTTATTATGGTACTGAGGTTAACTCATAAAAATAATTAAAAGGATTAAATCCTGTAAACAGAATTCAATCCTTCTACTTATTAATTTACTTAATTATTTTACTAATTCAGCATGTGTAAAATCCCATTTGTCTGTTAATGTCAACTCTACGCCTTCAACTTTAGTTGAATCAACGATTGTTGTCATGGTATAGTAGTAAATAGGTGCTACAACCATGTTGTTCATAAGTGCATCTTCAGCTGCTTTTAAAGCTGCATCTCTTTCTTTTCCCTTAGTTATAAGAGATGTACTGATAGCTTTTTCAAAAACTTCTTGCTCTGGGTTCAAAGTTTTGTCATGAGGTGATCCAGCAGGTTCTTCAGCATATCTCCACTGTGGATCATTATTACCTGATGCAACTGTGAATAAGTCTAACATAGTCATCGGATCGCCGTAATCTCCTAACCATCCGCCTCTAGCCATCATGTACTCGCCTGCTCTTCTAGTTTCCTGGAATACTGCCCAGTCTTGGTTAAGAAGTTCAACGTCAACGCCAAGGTTTTGTTTCCACATACCTTGTAATGCTTCAGCTATTTTCTTATTGTTTTCATTTGTATTGTACAAGAATGTAATTTTAGGAAGACCTTCGCCGTTTGGATATCCAGCGTCAGCTAATAATTGTTTTGCTTCTTCAACTAAAGCTTTGCTTGGATCTATTCCATATTCTATAGCTGGCATACCATTTTCATCCAATGGTCTTATATCAGATAAATCTGAATACTGCATGCCCGCCGGTATAAATCCGGTTGCAGGAACTTGACCGCCTTTAGTTACTTGTTCAACAAATTGTTTTCTGTCGATTGCAAGCGCAAACGCCTGTCTTATTCTTAAATCCTTGAATACTTCATTATCAACGTTGAAGTTTACATAGTAAGTTCCAATTTGTGGATAAATTTTAAAGTTAGGATCTTCTTTTTGAAGTCTTGGAATCTGCTCAATTGTAATGCTGTCAAGAATTTGGATTTCTCCATTTTCATAACCGTTAAGAGCTGTTGTTCCTTCAACTATCATAAGACCTTTAACACCAGCTAATTTAACAGTGTCTGCATTCCAATAATTTTCGTTCTTAGCCATTGTTAAATGAGAACCTGTTTGATAATCTGTTAATTTAAATGCGCCGTTAGAAATACAAGTTTCAGGATTCTTTTCCCAACCTTCGCCGTTAGCTTCAACTATATCTTGTCTTACAGGCATGTAAGTATAGAATGAAGTCAAGCTTAAGAAATATGCTACCGGGAATTTCAAATTAACTTCCAATGTTAACTCATCAAGTGCTTTAACACCTATTTCATCGATTGTTCCAGTTCCCTTAAAATATTCATCTCCACCTACTAAGTAAGAAGTGACTAAGAATGAATAATCCGATGCAACTGCCGGGTCACACGCTCTTTTCCATGCATATTCAAAATCTTTAGCTGTTAATGGCTGGCCGTCTGACCATTTCAGACCTTCTCTTAAATGGAAAGTATAAGTTTTTCCATCATCAGAAATGTCCCATTTTTCAGCTGCTGCTGCTTCAATTCCTTCTGAAGTTTCTTTAGTCAAACCTTCAAACATATTTTGTATAATGTGTCCGCCGTCAGCTGCGCTGTTTAGTGTTGGATCCCAGGTTTCTGGATCAACAGCTATGTTCCATACTAAATAATCTTCTTCTCCAGCTGGTTCTTCTGCTGGTGTTTCTGCTGGTGTCTCTTCTGCTGGAGCCGGTGCTGGTTCTTGTTTAGCACAGCCTACAGATATAGAGAATACCATTGTAAGTACAAGTAATAATGATAGAACTCTTTTTAACATAAAACCCCTCCAAAAATCTATGTATTTACAGGTAAAAAAACGTTACCTGTATTTTATATTATCACCCAGTTTATGCAAATTGTCAAGAGTTACTCTTTTAACAACTTGCATAAAGGGCAAAATACCGGTTATTTATCCAAAAGATGACAAGCTGCGAAGTGTTCTCCGCCAATATCTTTCATTTTAGGATCTACTTGTGAACAAATTTCCATTGCATATTTGCATCTTGTTCTGAATTTGCATCCAGAAGGCGGATTAACAGGGCTTGGAACATCACCTTCAAGAACAATACGTTGAGATGCATCAGCAATATCAGGATCTGGTATTGGAATTGATGATAACAATGCCTGTGTATAAGGATGAACCGGATTTGAATACAATTCTTTGCTTGTTGCTACTTCTACAAGACTTCCAAGGTACATAACACCAACTCTGTCTGATATATGTTTAACCATTGATAAATCATGTGCTATGAATAAATATGTCAATCCTCTTTGTTCCTGTAAATCTTCAAGCATATTAACTACTTGTGCTTGTATAGATACGTCAAGAGCAGATATTGGTTCATCACATATTATAAATTCAGGGTCAACAGCCAATGATCTTGCTATTCCAATACGTTGCCTTTGTCCTCCTGAAAATTCATGGGGATAACGTGCAGCATGGTCCTTATTAAGTCCAACAGTATCCAACAACTCATAAATACGTTCTTGTCTTTCTTTGCCGGAAGCAAGATTATGAATATCCATTGGTTCTCCAATAATATCAGCAACTGTCATTCTGGAGTTTAATGATGCATATGGGTCTTGAAATATCATCTGCATTTTTTTCCTGTAAGGCATCATTTGTTCTCTGCTAAGATTTGCTATGTCAACTCCGCCATACAATATTTCACCTGCAGTAGGTTCATAAAGTCTGATTACTGTTCGACCAGTAGTTGATTTCCCACAGCCTGATTCCCCAACAAGACCTAATGTTTCTCCTTTTCTAATATAAAATGAAACATCATCCACAGCTTTAGTTATTTCAAGATTTTTCTTAATTAAGCCTTTATTTTTAACAAAAAACTTCTTCAAATTTTTTACTTCAATTAATATTTCGGTTTTTTTGTTATTTCCCAATTCTTACCCCTCCCTTCAATTCTTCATAATGTTCATTCTTAGGTGCTTCAGGGTGAAGTAGCCAACACATTGATTCATGTTTTCCATCTTCTGATTTGAAATATGGAGGTTGCTGCTGATTGCAAATACGCATTGCATAATCACATCTGGCATAGAATGGACATCCTGTAGGAGGATTTAATAAATCCGGCGGTGTTCCTGCTATAGGTATCAACCTTTGCTTTTCATCAGAAGAAACCTTTGGTATTGATTTTAACAATCCCATTGTATATGGATGTCTTGGCTCATAATATATATCTCTAATGGAACCTTTCTCCATAATCAGACCGCCATACATAACAACAACTCTTGAACATACATCTGCTACAACTCCCAAATCATGAGTAATAAGCATTGTAGATGTATTAAGTTTAGAATTTAAACTTTTCATCAGTTCAAGTATTTGTGCTTGTATTGTAACATCAAGTGCAGTTGTAGGTTCATCCGCAATTAACAGTTCCGGTTGGCAGGACAATGCTATGGCAATCATAGCCCTCTGTCTCATACCACCTGAAAATTCATGAGGATAATTGTGTATTCTTTTTTCCGGGTCAGGTATATTAACTAATTTTAGCATACCCAAAGCTCTTTCATTAGCTTCATGCCTTGATAATTTCTGATGTTTCATTATTGCTTCTGCAATTTGATCCCCTATTGTATATACTGGGTTTAATGATGTCATAGGATCCTGAAATATCATTGCTATTTCATTTCCTCTGATATTCATCATCTCTTTATTGGTTTTGTCGGCTAAATTATCACCATTAAATAAAACTTCTCCACCAACAATTTTTCCCGGGTATAGTAAAAGACGCATTATGGAAAGAGATGTTACACTTTTTCCGCTTCCTGATTCGCCGACTATTCCTATAGATTCACCTTTTTCAACATCAAAACTTATGCCTCGAATTGCTTTAACTTCACCTAAGTGAGTGAAAAAAGATGTTCTCAGATCTTTGACTTCTAATAATTTTTCTGACATTTTTTACACCTCACTTTACTTTCTTTGTTTTGGGTCAAGAGCATCTCTCAGACCATCACTAAATAAATTAAACGCTAATATTGTAGCTGAAATAGCTAGTGCCGGCAGGAATAACTGATAAGGGTACGTCATATATGTCAGCAACGCATCGTTACAAAGCGAACCCCAAGATGCCTGTGGAGCTGATACTCCCAATCCTACGAAACTTAAAAAAGCTTCTGTAAAAATAGCGCTTGGTATTTGCATTGTTGCTGATACCATTATAGGGCCCATCATATTAGGTACTAAATGCCTTAACATTATTCTTTTTGTAGATGCCCCCAAAGACTGTGCAGCCAATACAAATTCTTGTTCTTTTAAGCCTAATACCTGTCCTCTGACAAGCCTTGCCATTGATAACCAATAAGTTATACTTAGGGCGATTATAATGGGCATCATACCATTTCCTAAAACGACCATTAACAAAATTACATAAAGAAGTGTAGGGATTGCGCTTATTACGTCAACGATACGCATCATAATGTTATCTGCTTTTCCTCCAACGTAACCTGCTATACCACCATACAAAACTCCTATTATTAAATTAACAAATGCTGCCACAAAACCAACTATTAAAGAAATACGACCGCCATGCAATACTCTTATGAACATATCTCTTCCAAGATTATCTGTTCCTAATATATAAGTTTTATTATGAACTCTGTCAACAGAAATGACTTCTTCACCATTTAAATTAATTTTAACTTTTTGTGTGTTATCCAGTTTAAATTTTGCTTCAGTAAGATCTATTGACGGATCACTTTTTGCTTTCTTCTGTAAATTTTTATATTCTACATTAGCCTGAAAATAAGGGCTGTAATCAACAATTACTTCCTGACCGTCAAAATCATATACATATCTTTTGTTTTCTGCATCATCTTTGACTATGGGATGCTTTTGCAGCAAAGTTCCATCCGGAGAAACGTCAATAAGATAATACTCACCATTCATGTAGAAGTAGTTTCCGTCTATTTCATATATATCCATCATTATTCCTATATTTGCAAAATCTAAAACTTGATCTCCATAAGAAATAGGATACACCATAGGTATGAATACACAGGCTAAAATAATAACTACAATAACTACTAATGAAACCATTGAAACTTTATTTTCTTTTAATCTTCTGCTGGCATCCTGCCAAAATGTAAGACTTTGTCTAGAAACTTTTTCTGCATCTTTTTCTGCCTTCTCTAAGGGTGTCCACATATCAGGAGACATTTTAAAATTATTTTCCATTATTTTATACTCCTCCTAATCATATTTTATACGCGGATCAATGAATACATAAAGTATGTCAACTATTAATGTTGCAATTACAATAAAAATACCAAAGAATACTGTAATGCCCATTATAAGAGTGTAGTCTCTGTTAGTAATACTTGTAGTAAACAACGACCCTATTCCTGCTATACCAAATACTTTTTCAACAACAAATGATCCTGTTATCAAACTTGCTATCATAGGTCCAAGATAAGTTACTACAGGTATTAATGCATTTCTTAAAGCATGCTTTACAATAACAACACCTTCTGATAATCCTTTTGCTCTTGCTGTTCTGATATAGTCTTGCTGCAAAACATCCAATACAGAAGTTCTTGTGAGTCTTGTTACATAAGCAAGTGAGAACATTCCTATACTAAGAACTGGTCCAATATAGTGTTTCCATGTACCTACCCCAAAAGACGGCACCCAGCCCAGCTTTCTGTTGAATAAATAAAGAAATAATGTTGCAAATACAAAACTTGGAACTGTTGCTCCCAATGTTGATATAATCATCATGATTCTATCAGGAATTTTGTTTTGCTTTAATGCTGAAAATATTCCAAAAGAAATACCGACAACTATTATGAAGAGTGATGACCACCCGCCAATTTTTAATGAATATGGAAATCCATCAGCGATTATTTTATTTGTGGTTAATCCTACTTTTGTAAATGAAACTCCAAAATCACCATGTGCATAATTTTTCAAATATGTTACATATTGTTCAAACAAAGGTTTGTCCAAACCATATTTTGCTTTTACTGCTGCTTCGACCTCAGGCTTCAAAGCCTTACCTCCTGACATTGGATCTCCAGGTATACTGTTCATTAAAATAAAGGTCAAAGTTAAAATAAACCATATAGTAATTATAGCTGATACAATTCTTTTTACTATATATTTTGCCACTTTATTATCTCCTTTCTTAGCTAAATGTTTAAATAATTATATCATAAATAATTAAGCATTTCAATATATTTATTTATATGCCATTTTTGTTTATTTATGTAAGAAATCGTTTTTTGTATAGTTGTAAACGCATTCATTTTAGTCGCTTCATGCTTATTGCATTCATCAAAAAAACATAAAATAATGTATTGTTATACATATTCCTGTTGTAAAAACCGAAAAAGCAAGCATAAAATTTACATCCAAAAATCAATTTTTGTAATCAATGTGAAAACAATGCTTGCTTTTTATAATACTTAAATGCTATATGAATACCAATAGGTGCTAATCATCAAAAATTATAAACAATTCGATTTCATTTAATTTTTTTTAATATATTACAAAGCAGATGATATACATTTTCTGTAGACTTAATGTTTATGTGTTCATTGGGTGAATGTACATCCCAAGTATCAGGGCCCATGGAAATTGCATCCAGTCCTGGTATTTTTTCCATTAACAGCCCGCATTCCAATCCTGCATGTATGGCACCTACAATTGGTTCTTTTCCATACATTTCACTAAAAGTTTCAATACAAATATCTCTTATTTTAGATTCCTTTGCATATTCCCAGCCAGGATAAAATCCTCCAACAATGCATTCAATAGACAGAGAGTCTCCCAACTGTTTCATTGATTGAACAAAATCGTGAGTAATTAATGTTTTCACCGAACTTCTTGCATGATTGTACAATGTTACGAAATGTTCGTCAGTTGTTATAACTCCAAGATTATTAGAACTTATAACTAAATTTATAACCGTGCTTCTTGACATAACTCCATTTGGTATTAAGTTTACAGCAGATATTATTTTTTTAAACAATTGTTTTTCCAGCGGAAATACTTGTTTTTTAGTATCTTCAAGCAATACCGTTACTGATGGATCAGTAAATGCATATTCATTTTTCAGAATTTCATTCCATGATTCTATTTTATTTTTAACTTTATCTATATTTTTTATATTAATTATTGCATGAGCTTCTCTCGGTATCGCGTTTGTTTTAGAACCGCCATTAAAACTTACTAATTCAACATCTTCAAATAAGTCATATAGTATTCTTCCTAATATTTTATTGGCATTTCCTTTTTCCTTTTCTGCATCTGTGCCTGAATGTCCTCCCGAAAGACCTTTAACGCTTAATTTATATGCATTCATGCTTTCTTTCTGAAGTTTTACCGGTATTTTAAATAAGACTTCTCCACCTCCGGCACATCCGGATGTAAATTCGCCCTCTTCTTCACTGTCTAAGTTCAAAAGGTATTTGCTTTTAAAAATTGTTCCATCTACTTTTTCCGCTCCGGTCATTCCTTTTTCTTCATCAGTTGTTATTAAGACTTCAAAATCAGGATGTTCTAAATCCTCTGATTCCAGTACAGCAAGACACATTGCAACAGCTATGCCGTTGTCAGCCCCCAATGTTGTTTCTGTACCATAAATGCTGCCGTCAATTATTCTTAATTTTATAGAATCTTTCTCAAAATCATGGTCAACACCTTCGTTTTTTTCGCAAACCATGTCCATATGTCCTTGTAGCATAACTGTTGGTGCATTTTCATAACCTTTTGTTGCTGGTTTTTTAATAATAATATTTAAGTACTCATCTTGAATTACTTCCCACCCTTTGTTTTTGGCTAAGTTAAACAAATAATCAGATACTTGTTTTTCGTTTCCTGATCCTCTTGGTATTTTAGTAATTTCTTCAAAATAATAAAATACTTTTTCAGGCTTTAACCCTTCTAAAACTCGTTCCATAATAACCCTCCAAATTATGAATTTTCTCCAACTAATTATGATCTCCTATTGTTATTCGACATTACCTACTCTGTTAAATGGGAAAAATCTAAAAATTACTTTTCCGATTATTTTGCTTTCATCAATGTAAGAATTTTCCCAATATCTTGCATCATACGATATTGGTCTGTTGTCTCCTAAAAAGAAGTATGAATTGTCAGGAACTTTAAAAGTTTTTGCTTCTCCTGCTGATTCAGCAGCATAAGGCTCATCTAACTTTTCACCATTTATATAAACACTTCCGTCTGTCATAACTTCAACAGTTTCTCCTGGCAAACCAATCAGTCTCTTGACAAGTCTCTTATTGTCAAGCTCATCCGATTTAAAAACAAGTATATCTCCGCGCTTTGCATCTTCTATGTCAAACAATTCATTAACATATAGTCTATCCCCAGGCATAATGGTGTCTTCCATTGAACCGGTAGGCACTGTAACTAAAATAAATACAAATTTATTTAAAAACAATACTATAATCAGTGCAATTGCAACAGGCACAACCCACTCTTTAATAAAATACTTCATTTCTCCACATCCATTCTAAATTTATTTAAGATTTTTTATTGAAGTATGTCATTAAAAATCCTTAAAAAGTTTCCGCCAATTACAAGCTTTGCATCTTCTACGGACATTCCTCTGTTCAAAAGTTCTTCAGTCAATAAAACAGCATCTGCATGGGAATTTAAACTGTCACTGTTATGTGAATCAAACTTAAATTTCAATTCGCTGTCATAATAGCTGTTGCATAAATCAAATCCATACCCTACGTGATTAGGTCCAACCAAGTCAACAATATATTCAATGTGGTCTGCAAGTTTCTTAATAGGACTTTCTCCTTCTTTTACCCCTGCAATGTTTTTATACGCATTTATGCCTATTACGCCATTTCTTTCAGCAATAGCTTTAATCTGCTCATCAGTTAAATTGCGCATTCTGCCATGAATGTTTCTCACATCTGAATGAGATGCAATAAATGGTTTGTTTGTAAATTTAACAACATCCCAAAATCCTTCATCATTAAGATGACTTACATCTATTAGCATGTTCATTTCTTCCATTTTTCTTACAACCTGGACGCCAAATTTTGTAAGGCCACCTCTTTGTCCTTCTTCCACAGGACTAAAGCTGCAGCCGTCAGCTACATAATTTCTTCTGCTCCAAACAAGTCCGGCAGCTCTAACACCTAGCTCATTAAATATTCTCAAAAGACCAATATCATCTCCTATTGGTTCTAATCCTTCAAAAGACAATATTATTCCAATTTTATTTTCTTGTACAACTTTATTAAGCTGTTCTTTATTTTTAATCAGCACTACTTCGCCATTACATGTTTCTATATCTTCCATAA